>NZ_JARVSP010000009.1:0-200255 GCF_030209115.1 Pseudomonas sp. FR229a
GCTCGCTCAGGTCGGCGTAGCTCTCGAACATCCCCCAATCAATCCCCTCTCCCTCAGCGAGAGGGCTAGGGTGAGGGGCTTTTGGAGTCAGCCGTAATCTTCGGGTAGTTGATTATGGATTCAACGAAGCTCGCTCAGGTCGGCGTAGCTCTCGAACATCCCCCAATCAATCCCCTCTCCCTCTGGGAGAGGGATAGGGTGAGGGGCTTTTCAGGTCAGTCGTGATCCTCAAGGTATTGCAGCGCCATCCGCTCTGTCGCCACCTTCACCGGCGGCAGCAGATGCGGCGCCACCAGCATCATGATCTGATAAACCACCAACCGAACCTCACCCTCACGATCGAGGATCCGCTGGTAATCCAGTGAGAACAGCAACGTCATGGTCACCTGCTCCACCAGTTGCCCCAGCGCCTGGGTATCGCTGACCAGTTGCCCGGCAGCCTTCAACCGCGCCAGCAGCGACGCCAGCGTCCTCTTCAACGCGTTAAGCAGGTTGCGAATGCCCTTGGCCAGTTTCGGCAGGCGTCCGGCGAGGTTCGACAGGTCCTGGAACAGGAACCGGTATTGCGCCAGCCTCTCGACGATCAAATGCAGAAACAGCCAGTAATCCTCCGGTGCCAGTTCCACCTCCGGCGGTGGGTCGAGCAGTGGCGCGAGTTCATGCTGGAAGCGCTCGAACAGACCGAGAATCAGTGGTTCCTTGCCGTGGAAGTGGTAGTAGAGGTTGCCGGGGCTGATCCCCATTTCGTTGGCCACTTCCATGGTGGACACGTTCGGCTCGCCCTTTTCGTTGAACAGTTGCAGCGCACATTCGAGAATCCGGTCGCGGGTTTTCATCCAGTCTTCTTAGAAAAATTCGGTTGAGCGTCAACGTACATGCACGTAGGTGCCGGGTGCCGCTTCCATCGGTGGATAATTCGGGCTGCCGAGGGTGGTACGGGTCTCGTGCAGGGCGCCGGAGCGCTGCGCGACCCACTCCAGCCACTGCGGCCACCAACTGCCCTCAACATGTCTGGCGTCGTAGTACCAGGCGCGCGGGTCGCTGCTCAGTCTGGCGTTTTCGACGTAGGCAGCTTTCGGATTGCTCGGCGGGTTGAGGATGCTTTGCACGTGGCCGCTGTTGGACAGCACGAAGCGCCGCTCGCCACCGAGCAGCAGGGTCGAGCGGTACACCGCGTCCCATGGCGTGATGTGGTCGTTCATGCCGGCGACGCTGAAGCTGTCGACATTGACCTTCTGCAGGTCGATCGGCGTGCCGCACACCTCGAGACCGCCAGCGTGGGTCAGCGGGTTGTGCTTGAAAAAGTCCAGCAGATCACCGTGCAGCGCCGCAGGCAGGCGCGTGTTGTCGTTGTTCCAGTAGAGGATGTCGAAGGCTGGTGGCTCTTTGCCCAGCAGGTAGTTGTTGACGAAGTAGCTCCAGATCAAATCGTTGGGGCGCATCCAGGCGAAGACCCTGGCCATGTCGCGACCGTCGAGCACGCCCCTCTGATAGGAGCGACGCTTGGCTGCTTCCAGTGTTTGTTCATCGGCGAACAGCGTGGCCTGGGTGTCGATCTGGCTGTCGAGCAGGCTGACCAGATACGTCGCGCTGGCGACCCGACGCAGTTGCCGTTTGGCCTGCAGATGGCCTTGCAGGGCGGCGATGGTCAGGCCGCCGGCGCAGGCACCCATCAGGTTCACTTCGCGCGCGCCGGTAATCGCCCGGCAGATGTTCATCGCTTCTTCGACCGCTTCGACGTAACTCGACAGGCCCCACTCGCGATGGCGCACATCGGGGTTGCGCCAGCTGATCATGAAAGTCTGCAGGCTGTTTTTCAGGGCATACTGGACGAAGCTGTTCTGCGGGCTCAGGTCGAAGATGTAGTACTTGTTGATTTGCGGCGGCACCACCAGCAACGGCTTGGCGTACTGCTTTTCGCTCATCGATTTGTACTGGATCAGTTCGAACATTTCGTTGCGGAATACCACCGACCCGGTGGTGGTCGCTACGGTTTTGCCGACCTCGAACGCCTGCCTGGTCACTTGCCGTGGCAGGCCGTCGTTGTGCAACAGATCATCGAACAGGTGGCTGAGACCGCGCACCAGACTCTGCCCGCCGGAGTTGAACAGCTCCTTGACCGCCAGCGGATTGAGCAGCGTATTGGAAGGCGCCACCGCGTCATTGAGCAGGGTGAAAGCGAAGTGCGCACGGGCGCGATCTTCGGGACTCATGTCGCCTTCGTCGATCCAGCTCTTGACCTGTTTCTGCCAGGCCAGATACGCCTGCAGGCTGCGCCGATAGAACGGGTTGAGGCTCCACGCCGGATCGGCGAAGCGGCTGTCTTGCGGATTGGTCGGATGCAGGGTTTCGCCGAGCAGAACGCGGCCCAGTTGTCCGCCCAATGTCAACGCGTGCCTGGCGCTGTGCAACGGATTGCGCAAGCCGTGGGCGGCGACGCTGCGCAGTGTCGACAGCAGATCCCTGCCACGCAGGCCGGCGATCGCGCTTTGGGCGTTGATAAACACGGCGGGGCTGGGCACCACGCCCGTCGCTGGTTTTTCGCGCATGACTCAACACTCCTTCGTCTTCAGGGCAAAAACACACTCACCGAACCAGAACACCATAGACGCTGTTGCCGGTTGCTGCCTGCGCGGCGTCCTGCCGCGCGCTTGATATTAAAAGTGCTGCATAAAGCCTGCCGCCGCCATCAGCCGCCCAGCGGTGTCGGATGCGGGTGCATGACCGCGCGCAGACGCTCCTCCTCGAGAAACTTCATGATGATCGGCGCCACTGCTTCGGCGCGGGTGATCAGGAACAGATGGCCGTCATCGATGATGTGCAACTGCGCGTTGGGAATGCGCCAGGCAAGCATGCGCATGTTGATCAGCGGGATCAGCGGATCGTCATCGCCGGCCAGTACCAGCGTCGGCTGATGGATCTTGTGCAGCCAGTGAATGCTGGTCCAGCCGAGGCCGGCGAACAGCTGCCAGTAGTAACCGAGCTTGCCCGCCGAACGCACTTTCGCCGCATGGCTGGCCGCCAGCGTCGGGTCGCGGCGGAACGAGCCGCCGTAGATCATCGGCGCGATGCGAATCACATGGGACGGCTGAATGTAGCGGCGCGGGCTGGCCATCATCCACAGCACTTTCGGTTTGCCCGGCACCATCACCGCACCGGCAGCGGTGGCCGCCAGCACCAGTTTCTTGCAGCGCTCGGGGTAGTCGTAGGCAAACTGCTGCGCCAGGGCGCCGCCCCACGACACGCCGATCACATTGACCTGACCGTAGTCGAGATAATCGAGCATCCGCGCCGTCAGTCTGGCCAGACCGGGAAAGCGATACGGCCGGTTTGGCGTCGACGAACCGCCGACCCCGGGCACGTCGAAGGCAATCACTTCCAGATCCGGGTCCAGCGCCGCGACGAATGGAAACACCAGCTCCAGGTTGGCGCCGATGCCGTTGAAAATCAGCAGAGGCGTCAAATGAGGCTTGCCGGGGCGCACCGCCGTGCGGAGGGTCTGGCCATCCAGATCGACGGTGCGGAATATGAACGGTTGCGGCATGGGTCAAACCCTTCGGGTCAGTTGGGAGCAGCTGCAAGCCGCAAGCTTCAAGCAGAACCCGCTCAGATTGTCGCTCGCAGCTTGAAGCTTGCCGCTATCTTTCATGTACATAAGTGCCCGGCGAAGCCTCGCCCGCCGGATACGCCTTGTTGCCCAGTTTCGTCGGGGCCTTTTTCAGGTTGCCCGAGCGCTCGGCCAGCCATGCCTGCCAATACAGCCACCAGGAATCGGTGTGCTTGGTCGAGTTTTCCTGCCAGTCATCGGCGGTAGCGGCCATTTCTTCGCCGGTCATATAGCGCGACTTCGGATTGCCCGGCGGGTTGAGGATGCTCTGGATATGGCCGCTGCTCGACAGCACGAATTCAACTTTTCCGCCGAACAGCTGCGCCGACTTGTAGCAGGACTTCCACGGGGTGATGTGGTCGTTGGTCCCGGCCAGCGAGAAAATGTCGGCGGTCACCTGCTTGAGGTCGATCGGCGTGCCGCACACTTCCAGTGCATTGGGGCGGATCAGTGGATTGTTTTTGAACATCTCGATCAGGTCGCCGTGGAATGCGGCGGGCAAGCGCGTGGTGTCGTTGTTCCAGAACAGGATGTCGAACACTGGCGGCTCATTGCCGAGCAGGTAATTGTTAACCCAGTAATTCCAGATCAGGTCGTTGGGACGCATCCAGGCGAAGACCTTGGCCATGTCTTTGCCTTCAAGCACGCCGGCCTGATAGGAGTGGCGCTTGGCGGTCTCGAGGGTCTGCTCATCGACGAACAGGGCGACATCGCTGTCCAGGGTGGTGTCGAGCACGCTCACCAGCAGGGTGAGGGCGTTGACCTTGTTCTGGCCGAGCGCGGCGTAGTGGCCGAGCAGGGCGGTGCAGGTGATGCCGCCGGAGCAGGCGCCGAGCATGTTCACATCTTTGCTGCCGGTGATTGCGGTGACCACGTCAACGGCTTCTTTCAGCGCTTCGATGTAGGTCGACAGCCCCCATTCACGCTGGGCCTTGGTCGGATTGCGCCAACTGATGATGAAGGTCGGCACGTTATTGCGCAGGCAGAAACGCGCCAAGCTCTTGTCCGGGCTCAAATCGAAAACATAGAACTTGTTGATCTGCGGCGGCACCACCAGCAACGGGCGCTCGTGGATCTGCTCGGTGATCGGCCGGTACTGGATCAGCTCCAGCACGTCGTTGCGAAACACCACGGCGCCTTCGGTGACGCCGAGGCTCTTGCCGACCTCGAACGCACCCATGTTGACCTGGCTCGGCATGCCGCCGTTGTGCACCAGATCCTTGGCCAGATGCGAGAGGCCATCGAGCAGGCTCTTGCCGCCGGTTTCGAAGAAGCGTTTGACCGCTGCCGGGTTGGCCGCCGTATTGGTCGGGGCCATGGCTTCGGTCATCAGGTTGATGACGAAGTGCCCGCGAGCGATGTCTTTGGGTGACAGGCTGCTGTCGTCGATCCAGGCATGCAGTTCCTTGCGCCAGGCCAGGTAGGTTTGCAGATAGCGTTTGTACAGCGGGTTCTGGCTCCACGCCGGGTCGGCAAAACGGCGGTCGTCGCCGGCCGGTTGCAGGGCGGATTTGCCCAGCAGCACGTTCTTCAGCTCGAGGCCGAAATGGGTCACGTGCCTGACGCTGTGAATCGGTTGTCTGATGGCCTGTTTCAGCACCATTCGAGCAGAGGCCAGCAGATCCTTTCCGCGCAGCCCAACGACGGGGTTAAGCCCCAGGGTGTTTTCCGAGGCTTGGTACTTCAGGTCATCGTTATTCTTGTCACTCATCTACGACGCTCCATTGTCCTGAGACGAGTACCCGGTCTTGCGCTGTCGCTTCCACAGCCAATGCCGGGTACTACTGCTCGGGTGACCGTTGATTCTGCATGGCTGCTTTACAGTCGTAGAGCACTGCAGGGAACTTGCCAGCTCCATTGGTTACCCGAGTTTAATTTTTTTCGCAAGCGGCCCATCCTGGGCTGCGTGAGCGGAGCATTCAAACAGATGAAGTTAGAAAATGCCCTCTAAAGAGCAAGAGCCACGGGCTAGAGCATCAGCTTGACGAACGACTCGTTCGGATCGCGGGATTTTCCGGCAGCGCGCAACTCGGCGAGATAATTGTCCCAGAGTTCGGTCTGGCGTTTGCCGAGTTCGTAGAGGTATTCCCAAGTGAACAGGCCACTGTCGTGACCGTCGTCGAAGGTCAGTTTCAGTGCATAGTTGCCGGCCGGCTCCAGCTTGCTCAAACCAACATTGAGCTTGCCGAATTGCAGGATCGGTTTGCCGTGGCCCTGGACCTCGGCGGAGGGGGAGTGCACACGCAGAAACTCGGCGGGCAGGGTGAATTCCTCGCCGGACGCATAAGTGAGCGTCAGGGTTTTCGAGGCTTTGTGCAGTTTGATGTCGGTAGGAATATTAGTCATTGCAGGTCATCCGACTGTGATGAGCCCTGTAGGAGCTGCCGAAGGCTGCGATCTTTTGATTTTGCTTTTCAGGATCAAGATCAAAAGATCGCAGCCTTCGGCAGCTCCTACAGGGAGAAGTGACCTACAGGATATAACGGGACAGATCTTCGTTCTGCGCCAATTCGCCGAGGTGGCTGTTGACGTAGTCGGCGTCGATCAGGATCGCCTTGTCATCGTGGGCGCTGGCCAGGTCGCCGGCGCTGAACGACACCTCTTCAAGCAGGCGCTCAAGCAGCGTGTGCAGGCGACGGGCACCGATGTTCTCGGTCTTCTCGTTGACCTGCCAGGCGATCTCCGCCAGACGCTTGATGCCCTCGGGCTGGAACTGGATGTTCAGGCCTTCGGTTTTCAGCAGCGCGCAGTATTGTTCGGTGAGAGAGGCATGCGGTTCGCTGAGGATGCGCTCGAAATCTTCCGGGCTCAGCGCCTTGAGTTCGACGCGAATCGGCAGACGGCCTTGTAGCTCCGGCACCAGATCGCTCGGCTTGCTCAGGTGGAACGCGCCGGAAGCGATGAACAGGATGTGGTCGGTCTTGACCATACCCAGTTTGGTGTTGACGGTGCAGCCTTCGATCAGCGGCAGCAGGTCGCGCTGTACACCTTCGCGGGAGACATCGGCGCCGCCGACATTGCCGCGCTTGGCGACCTTGTCGATTTCGTCGATGAACACGATGCCGTGTTGCTCAACCGCTTCCAGCGCCTTGGCCTTCAGCTCTTCTTCGTTGACCAGACGCCCGGCCTCTTCATCGCGCACCAGTTTCAGGGCTTCCTTGACCTTGAGCTTGCGCGACTTCTTCTTGCCCTTGCCCATGTTGGCAAACAGCGATTGCAGCTGGTTGGTCATCTCTTCCATGCCCGGCGGCGTGGCGATTTCGATGCCGGAAACTTCGGCCACTTCGATCTCGATTTCCTTGTCGTCCAGCTGGCCTTCGCGCAGGCGCTTTCGGAACAGCTGACGCGTATTGGAATCGGAGCTCGGCGCTTCTTCATTGCTGAAGCCCATGCGTGCCGGCGGCAGCAACGCGTCGAGGATGCGATCCTCGGCGGCGTCTTCGGCGCGGTGGCGGACGCGGGTCATTTCCTGCTCGCGGAGCATCTTGATCGCAGCGTCAGCCAGATCACGGATGATCGACTCGACGTCACGGCCGACATAACCGACTTCGGTGAATTTGGTCGCTTCGACCTTGATGAACGGCGCATTGGCCAGTTTTGCCAGGCGACGGGCGATCTCGGTTTTACCGACACCGGTCGGGCCGATCATCAGGATGTTCTTCGGGGTCACCTCAACGCGCAGCTCTTCAGGCAGCTGCATGCGGCGCCAGCGGTTGCGCAGGGCAATCGCGACGGCGCGCTTGGCATCGTCCTGGCCGATGATATGGCGGTTGAGTTCGTGGACGATTTCGCGGGGAGTCATGGACATAATAATTGACGGTCCTCAAGCAGAAACAAGCCGTGGCACACGGGCCGCAACAGGCTTATTCAGCGAGATCCTGCTCCTCAATGGTCTGGGTGTGGTTGGTGAATACGCAGATGTCGCCGGCGATGCCGAGGGCGGTTTCGACGATCTCGCGCGCCGACAGATCGGTCTTTTTCAGCAGAGCGCTGGCTGCGGCCTGCGCATAGGCGCCGCCGGAACCCATGGCGATCAGGCCATCTTCCGGTTCGACCACGTCACCGTTGCCGGTGATGATCAGCGAGGCATCCTTATTGGCGACCGCGAGCATCGCTTCGAGGCGGCTCAGGGAGCGGTCGGTGCGCCACTCTTTGGCAAGTTCGACGGCGGCGCGGATCAGGTGGCCCTGATGTTTCTCGAGCTGGCCTTCGAAACGTTCGAACAGGGTGAAGGCGTCAGCGGTGGCACCGGCAAAACCGGCGATGACCTGGCCGTGGTACAGACGACGTACCTTTTTGGCGTTGCCTTTCATCACGGTGTTGCCGAGAGAAACCTGGCCGTCGCCGCCCATGACGACTTTGCCGTGGCGGCGGACTGAAACGATGGTGGTCAAGGGAAGAGTCTCCACGCAGCGGGGCGAAAATGCCTTATGCCCATTCATATGGGGGTGCTGGAGGGGATTTCAACCGCAGGGCGGGAGAGGGGACGAGCGGTGTCGCGCGAGGGTGCCAGACTCTGTGGCGAGGGAGCTTGCTCCCGCTCGGCTGCGCAGCAGTCGCAAACCCAGCGGATGCGGTCTGTCTGATGCACCGCATTTGCAGGGCTTGGCGGCGCTTCGCACCCCAGCGGGAGCAAGCTCCCTCGCCACAGAGTGAGCCGGACCCTGTACGCCCGGCGTGGGATCAGCGGCTCTGGCGTTGTTGTAACAACAGGTTGCTGAAGCCGGCGCCGGCCAGTTGTTTCTGGGCCGTGGTCAGTTGCTCGCGGTTGCTGAACGGGCCGACCAAAACGCGATACCAGGTTTCATCCTTGACCGTGCCGGACTCCACCGCCACGGCCTGGCCGAGCAGAATGATCTGCGCGCGCACCTTGTCGGCATCGGTCTCTTTGCGGAACGAGCCGGCCTGGAGGAAGAACTTGGTGACCGGCGCGGCCTTGCTCACTGGCGGCGCAGGCGGCGGAGTAATACCCGCCAGAGCTGCCTGCGCGCGCGCCGTGTCGATCTTCGCCGCTTCGGCCGGGGTCACCGGCGTGGTCGGGATCGCCGGCACCTGCGGCGTCGGCAGGGTTTTCTCCGGCACCGCGTCCGGCGGCACGATCACTTCAGATTCCGGCAGCAAGGTGTAGAAGTCGTACTTCGGCTTCACCGGTTGCGTCGGGCTCGGCGGGGTCTTGTTGGCCTCGGCGATCTTCGACGCTTTCTGCTGCTGTTCGACTTTCTCGCGCTTGACCGTGTCGCTGCCCTTGCCCGGTTCCAGTTTCATCAGGAATACGATGAAGGCGCCGACGGTCAGGCCGATGGCCATCCACAGCCAGCCCGGAATCGGTTGTTTTGCCGGAGCCTGATAGCGGCTGGCGCCGCGTTTGGGTGCAGGTTTTTTCTTGGCGGCCAACTTACATACGCTCCAGAGTTTCCAGACCCAACAGCTCCAGGCCTTGCTTGAGGGTGCGACCGGTCAGTGCGGCAAGACGCAGACGGCTCTGCATCTGCGCCGGGGTGTCGGCGGCGAGGATCGGGCAGTTCTCGTAGAAGCTGGAGAACAGGCCGGCGACGTCGTACAGGTAGGTGCAGAGAATGTGCGGTGTGCCTTTCTCACCGACGTTGTTCAGCACTTCGCCGAATTGCGCCAGTTTCGCCGCCAGCTCAAGTTCGTGTTCCGCCTCGAGGACGATCTGGCCATCCACTTCGCTGAAGTCCTTGCCCAGTTTGCGGAACACGCCGGCCACGCGGGTGTAGGCGTAAAGCAGGTACGGCGCGGTGTTGCCTTCGAAATTCAGCATGAGGTCGAAATTGAAGCTGTAGTCGCTGGTGCGATGCTTGGACAGGTCGGCGTATTTCACCGCGCCGATGCCGACCACCTTGGCGATGTTGCGCAACTCGTTTTCGGCCAGGGTCGGGTTCTTCTCTTTCACCAGGTTGTAAGCGCGTTCCTGGGCTTCGGTCAGCAGGTCGATCAGCTTCACGGTGCCGCCGTCACGGGTCTTGAACGGACGGCCATCGGCGCCGTTCATGGTGCCGAAACCCATGTGCTCCATTTCCATCGGATGGGTGACGAAACCGGCCTTGCGCGCCACGGCGAAGACTTGCTGGAAATGCAGCGCCTGACGCTGATCGACGAAATACAAAGCGCGATCAGCCTTGAGCTTGCCGCTGCGGTAGCGCACGGCCGCCAGGTCAGTGGTGGCGTACAGGTAACCGCCGTCGGCCTTGACGATGATCACCGGCAGCGGGTCGCCATCGGCGTTCTTGAACTCGTCGAGGAACACGCACTGGGCGCCGTTGCTCTCGACCAGCATGCCGGCAGCCTTGAGGTCGTTGACCACATTGATCAGGTCGTCGTTGTAGGCGCTTTCGCCCATCACGTCGGCCATGGTCAGTTTGACGTTGAGCAGTTCGTAGATCTTCTGGCAGTGCGACAGCGAGATGTCCTTGAACCTGGTCCACAGTGCCAGGCATTCGGCATCGCCGGCCTGCAGCTTGACCACCAGGCCTCGGGCGCGGTCGGCGAATTCTTCGGACTCGTCGAAGCGCTGCTTGGCGGCGCGGTAGAAGTTTTCCAGGTCCGACAGCTCGTCGCTGGTGATCGGGTTTTCCTGCAGATACGCCATCAGCATGCCGAACTGGGTGCCCCAGTCGCCGACGTGGTTCTGGCGGATCACTTCGTCACCGAGGAATTCCAGCACGCGGGCCACGCCGTCACCGATGATGGTCGAGCGCAAATGGCCGACGTGCATCTCTTTGGCCAGGTTCGGTGCCGACAGATCGACCACGGTGCGCTGCGCCGGGCCGGCCTTGCGCACGCCGACATGGGCATCGGCCAGCGCGGCGTCGAGACGCGCAGCCAGGGCCTGAGTGTTCTGGAAAAAATTGATGAAGCCCGGGCCGGCGATTTCGGCCTTGGTGACGTTCTCGTCGGCGGGCAGTGCGGCGATGATTTTCTCTGCCAGATCGCGTGGCTTCATGCCGGCTGGCTTGGCCAGCATCATGGCGATGTTGCTGGCGAAGTCGCCGTGGGTCTTGTCGCGGGCGTTCTCCACCTGGATCGCCGGCGTCAGGCCTTCAGGCAACACACCTTCGTTGACGAGTTGGGTGAGGGCTTGCTGGATCAGCTGGCGAATGGTGTCTTTCATGGTCTTCTCTTTCGACCGCAAGCGCGGCGGGCGCATCGATGCGCGGGTGGAAAAACTGGGCATTATCCGTTGCGAAGACGGGCTTGCCAACCTTAGCAGGCAGGATGTGGATATGTGGTGACATCAAAGTCAAAAGATCGCAGCCTTCGGCGGCTCCTACAGTGGAATCGGCATTTATCTGTAGGAGCTGCCGAAGGCTGCGATCTTTTGCTCTTTCGGCTCTTCAATACAGATCCACCGGATCGACATCCAGCGACCAGCGCACCGCCCGCCCGCTCGGCATCTGCTCCAGCACCAGCATCCAGCTGGCCAGCAGCCTATGCAACGGTGCCCGCGCGGTTGCCTGCAACAACAGCTGCGCGCGATAACGCCCGGCACGGCGCTCCATCGGCGCCGGCACTGGCCCGAGCAACTCAATGCCGCTCAGATTCAATTCGCCCAGCAAGCGCTCGGCCTCGCTGCACGCCTCATCGAGAAAGCCTTCCGCCTGCCCCGGCTTGTGCGCTTCGGCACGCAACAGCGCCAGATGGGCGAACGGCGGCAACCCGGCGGCGCGGCGTTCGCTCAAGGCCTGCTCGGCGAAGGCGAAATAACCCTGCTCGGTCAGTTGCACCAGTAAAGGATGGTCGGCCAAGTGGGTCTGGATGATCACCCTGCCAGGCTCCTCCGCCCGCCCGGCACGCCCGGCAACCTGGACGATCAGTTGCGCCATGCGCTCGCTGGCGCGGAAGTCGCCGGAGAACAGGCCGCCGTCGGCATCCAGAATCGACACCAGCGTCACCCGGGGGAAATGGTGCCCCTTGGCCAACATCTGCGTGCCTACCAGAATGCACGGCTGGCCTTTCTGGATCGTCGCGAACAGCTGATTCATCGCGTCCTTGCGCGAGGTGCTGTCGCGATCGACGCGCAAAACCGGGTAATCAGGGAACAGAATCGCCAGACGCTCTTCGGCACGCTCGGTGCCAGCGCCGACCGGACGCAGATCGACCTTGCTGCACTTTGGACACTGGCGCGGCGTGCGCTCGACGTTGCCGCAATGGTGACAGCGCAACTCGCCGTAGCGCTGGTGCACGGTCATGCGCGCATCGCAGCGCGAGCACTCCGACATCCACCCGCAATCGTGGCAGAGCAACGTCGGCGCGAATCCGCGCCGGTTGAGGAACACCAGCACCTGCTGGCCGTTGGCAAGGGTCTGGCCGATGGCTTGTTGCATCGGCCCGGAAATACCACTGTCGAGCGGACGGCTTTTCACGTCCAGACGCAGGAAGCGCGGTTGCTTGGCGCCGCCGGCGCGTTCGTTCAGACGTAACAGACCATAGCGACCGGTGTAGGCGTTGTGCAGGCTCTCCAGCGACGGCGTGGCGGAACCGAGCACGATCGGGATGTTTTCCTGCCGCGCGCGTACCAGCGCCAGGTCGCGGGCGTGGTAGCGCAGACCTTCCTGCTGTTTATACGAGCCGTCATGCTCTTCGTCGATGATGATCAGCCCGGGATTTTTCATCGGCGTGAACAGCGCCGAGCGGGTGCCGATAATAATGTCGGCCTCGCCATCGCGGGCGGCGAGCCACGCGTCGAGGCGTTCGCGGTCATTCACCGCCGAGTGCAACAGGGCAATGCGCGCGTTAAAGCGCTGTTCGAAGCGCGCCAGGGTCTGCGGGCCGAGGTTGATCTCCGGGATCAGCACCAACGCCTGCTTGCCGGCTTCGAGGGTTTCGCGGATCAGTTGCAGATAGACTTCGGTCTTGCCGCTGCCGGTAACCCCGGCCAGGAGAAAGGCGTGGTAGCTGTCGAAGCCGGCGCGAATCGCTTCGTACGCCGCGCGTTGTTCGCTGTTGAGCGGCAGCTCCGGTTGCGCCAGCCAGTGCTCGTGGCGCGCGCCGGGGGCGTGGCGGCGGATCTCGACTTGCACCAGACCCTTGGCCAGCAGCAGGTCGAGGCTGTCCTTGCTCAGCATCAGTTTGCTCAGCAACTGATGAGCCACGCCGTGGGGATGCTGGGCCAGCGTGGTCAGCGCCTCGCGCTGGCGTGGCGCACGGGCGACCCGTGGGTCATCGACGCTGGCGCCGGGGGCCACCGACCAGAAGCGTTCCTGCCGGGCCTCGGCCAGCTCGCCCTGACGCAGCAGCACTGGCAAGGCCCAGTTCAAGGTGTCGCCAAGGCTGTGCTGGTAATACTGCGCTGTCCACAGGCACAGCTTGAACAGTGCTGGCGGCAGCGGCGATGTCGAGTCGAGGAGGGCCAGTGCCGGTTTGAGTTTTTCCGCCGGCACCTCGCTGGTGTCGGTGACTTCGACCAGAATCCCGATCATCTCGCGCCGGCCAAACGGTACCCGCAGGCGCATGCCCGGCTGCAATTGCTCACGCCGCACCCCGGCCGGCGCCCGGTAATCGAACAGGCGGCGCAGGGGCGAAGGCAGGGCAAGGCGCAGAATGGCGTCGGGCACGCGGGGGGATCTCGATCAGCAGGCGGTAGGACTTGGCACATAACCTTGTAGGAGTGAGCCTGCTCGCGATAGGTCTTTCATTCAACATTGAGTCGTCTGATACACCGCTATCGCGAGCAGGCTCACTCCTACAAGGGAATCGCATATTGGGTCGGGAGCCTAGCAGACGGTCGGTCTCGGTGACAGCTTGCGTGTTTGAAAAGGTCTGGTAGAATCCGCGGCCTAATTACGTGCGGTATTCAACAATAGTGTTGGGTGGCGGCACGCTAGCCTGAGGAAGACACCATGAAAGCCGATATCCATCCGAACTACCCGGAAATTGCTGTTACCTGCAGCTGCGGTAACAAGTTCGAAACTCGTTCGACCTACGGCAAAGCCCTGGCGATCGACGTTTGCAACGAATGCCACCCGTTCTACACCGGTAAGCAGAAGACTCTGGACACCGGCGGCCGTGTGCAGAAGTTCGCAGACCGTTTCGCTACTTTCGGCGTCGGCAAAAAAGCCTGAGGCTGATCATTTTGGAAGGTCGTCCCGACTTCTCCAGACTGATGAAAAAGGCGTCCCTTGCGGGCGCCTTTTTTGTGTCTGCGATTTGGCTGTCCGCCGCCCAGGCCTTTTGTCCGACCCCCGCGGGGCTGACCAGCGTCAGCGTGCAGCGGGTGGTCGATGGCGACACCCTGCGCCTGAGCGACGGCCGCAGCGTGCGCATGATCGGCCTCAACACGCCGGAGCTGGGCAAGCAGGGTCGCAGCGACGAACCCTTCGCCGTGGCGGCGCGCAAACGCCTGCAAGCGCTGGTCGATGACAGCGGCGGCCAGGTTGGTCTGCGGCTCGGCAAGCAGGCGAAGGACCATTACGGGCGTACGCTTGCGCATGTCTACAGTGCCAGCGGCGCCAATCTCGAAGCGCAAATGCTTGCCGATGGCCTCGGCTTTCAGGTGGCCGTGGCGCCGAACGTCGATCTGGTCGCCTGCCAACAGGCCGCTGAACGCAGCGCGCGACAGGCCAGGCTTGGCCTCTGGCGACAGTCGCCGGTGCAGAAAGCGCAGCAGATTCAGCGCTCAGGCTTCGTCGTCGTCAGCGGCCGGGTGAACAAGGTGGAGCGCAATCGCGGCGGAATCTGGATCGAGTTGCAGGACACGCTTGTATTGCGGGTTGCACCCAATTTGCTCGGGCAATTCGATAGTGCTTTCCTGCAGACTCTGAAAGGCAGGCAGATCGAGGCACGCGGCTGGGTGGTCGATCGATCCCGGCGCGGCGGGTTGCAAAAAGGTCAGCCACGCTGGTTGCTGCCGTTGACCGGTCCTTCGATGCTGAATGTGCCGCGCTGAAGAAAAATTGTAGACATTTTTGCGGCTGATTGTGAACAGTCCAGCCCTTGTGCGCCGTGGCTCTTGGCCCAAAGTCGTAGGGCAGGGCGCTTGACAGCGGTGACTGCCCAGTCTTGTGGGGACTTTGCGAGGCGCGTATCCTCGCTGACCAGTCTGTCCAACAGTAAAAAAGCGGAATGCCAAAATGTCTGATCTGAAAACTGCCGCTCTCGAATACCACGCCAATCCTCGTCCGGGGAAGCTGAGTGTCGAGCTCACCAAGGCCACTGCTACCGCCCGCGACCTGTCGCTGGCCTACAGCCCCGGCGTAGCTGAACCAGTGCGCGAGATCGCTCGCGATCCTGAACTGGCCTACAAGTACACCGGCAAGGGCAACCTGGTTGCAGTCATTTCCGATGGCACCGCGATTCTCGGCCTGGGTAACCTCGGCCCATTGGCTTCCAAGCCAGTCATGGAAGGTAAAGGCGTGCTGTTCAAGCGCTTCGCCGGCATCGACGTGTTCGACATCGAAGTCGACTCGGAAAGCCCGCAAGCCTTCATCGACACCGTCAAGCGTATCTCGATCACCTTCGGTGGCATCAACCTGGAAGACATCAAGGCGCCTGAGTGCTTTGAGATCGAACGTGCTCTGATCGAGCAGTGCGATATTCCGGTGTTCCACGATGACCAGCACGGCACCGCGATCGTGACCGCTGCCGGCATGATCAACGCCCTGGAAATCGCTGGCAAAACCCTGCAGGACGCGAAGATCGTCTGCCTCGGCGCCGGCGCTGCCGCCATCTCCTGCATGAAACTGCTGGTGAGCATGGGCGCTCGCATCGAAAACATCTTCATGGTTGACCGTACCGGCGTGATCCACTCCGGCCGTGACGACCTGAACCAGTACAAAGCCGTGTTCGCCCACGCCACCGAGAAACGCACCCTGGCTGACGCACTGGCAGGCGCTGACGTGTTCGTCGGTCTGTCCGGCCCGAACCTGCTGAGCGCTGAAGGCTTGCTGTCGATGGCGGCCAACCCGATCGTGTTCGCCTGCTCGAACCCGGATCCGGAAATCTCCCCGGAACTGGCGCACGCTACCCGTAGCGACGTAATCATGGCCACCGGCCGTTCGGACTACCCGAACCAGGTCAACAACGTACTGGGCTTCCCGTTCATCTTCCGTGGTGCCCTGGACGTTCGCGCCAAGCGCATCAACGAAGAAATGAAAGTTGCCGCGGCCAATGCCCTGCGCGAACTGGCCAAACTGCCAGTACCGCAGGAAGTCTGCGACGCCTACGGCGGCATCAAACTGGAATTCGGCCGTGAGTACATCATTCCGAAACCAATGGACAAGCGCCTGATCACCCTGATCTCCGACGCCGTGGCCAAGGCCGCGATCGAGACTGGCGTGGCCACCCTGCCGTATCCGAAGAACTACCCGCTGAAAAGCGTGGATGACGTGTTCAACGGCTAAGTTGTTGTAGCGCTTCAAACAAAAGCCCCGGCTCGTTATGAGTCGGGGCTTTTTTGTGGCTAGGGGTTTTGTATTCCATATCTGGAGCAGCCCTCACCCTAGCCCTCTCCCAAAGGGAGAGGGGACCGAATGGGGGATATTGATGAATGACGCCGACGTGAAAGTCTTGCTTTGAATCCATAATCGACTCGGTTGCGCAGGTCGATGCATGAAGCCAGACACCTCGGTCGGCTCCCTCTACCTCCGGGAGAGGGCTGGGGTGAGGGGCTGGATGTTCGTAACGCCGCGAACTCCAAACATCAGTCAATAAAAAGCCCCGCTCTTCTCTCGAATGCGGGGCTTTTCAATGGTGCTGGATCAGAACAGGTCGATCGGCGCCTGTTCATCCGCCGGCAGCGGGCTGCCCGGCACGGTGCCGTTGCCCAGCTCGTTCACCGACGGCGGCGTGTCTTCAGCCTTGAACAGTTCGAAGTAGGCCCCCGGCGTGCTCGGCGTCGCGGCGCGGCCACTGACCGGATCCACCCGGAGGCTGAGCAGGCCTTCCGGCTCAGGCTGGACATGCGGCGGCTTGTCTTTCAGCGCGGCGGACATGTAATTCATCCAGATCGGCAGCGCCACAGTACCGCCAAACTCGCGGCGGCCGAGGCTTTCCGGCTGGTCGAAGCCAGTCCACACCGTGGTCACGTAATCGGCGTTATAGCCGGAGAACCAGGCATCTTTCGATTCGTTGGTGGTACCGGTCTTGCCGGCGATGTCGCTGCGGCCCATGGCCAGTGCGCGACGGCCGGTACCGAGTTTGATCACATCCTGAAGCATGCTGTTGAGGATGTAAGTGGTACGCCCATCGACAATCCGCTCGGCCACGGCTGGCGCTTGCGGCACCGCCGGGTTGCCCGGGGCTTCACCGGCAACCGGTGCGGCATTGACCGTGAACGATTCGGAGGCCGGCGCGGCGATGCCATCGGTCGCCGAACCGCCCTGCGGCACGGTCGGCGGGTTGGCGACGAACAACGTGTCACCGTTACGGCTTTCGATCTTGTCGATGATGTACGGGGTGATCTTGTAGCCGCCGTTGGCAAAGGTGCTCCAGCCAGTGGCGATTTCCATCGGCGTCAGCGTCGCGGTGCCGAGTGCCAGCGACAGGTTCGGCGGCAGGTCCTGCTTGTTGAAACCGAAGCGGGTGATGTAGTCGATGGTCTTGCCCACGCCCATGGCCTGCAGCAAGCGGATCGACACCAGATTGCGCGACTTGTACAGCGCTTCACGCAGGCGGATCGGGCCGAGGAAGGTGTTGGTATCGTTCTTCGGGCGCCAGACCTTGTCCAGGTATTCGTCGACGAACACGATCGGCGCATCGTTGACCAGGCTCGCAGCGGTGTAGCCGTTATCCAGCGCGGCGCTGTAAACGAACGGCTTGAAGCTCGAACCCGGCTGACGCTTGGCCTGCAGGGCACGGTTGTAGTTGCTCTGCTCGAAGGCAAAACCGCCCACCAGCGAACGGATCGCACCGTTCTGCGGATCCAGCGACACCAGCGCGCCCTGGGCCTGCGGTATCTGACTGAATTTCAGCGAGTTGTCTGTCTGCCGCTGCACGCGGATCAGATCACCAACCTGGGCGACATCCGACGGCTGACGCGGGTTGGCACCCATGCTGTTGGTATTGAGGAACGGCCGCGCCCATTTCATCGTGTCCCAGGCAATGTGCTCTTCACCGGTGCGGGTCAGAACCTGCAGGCCGTTCTTGTCGACCTGAGTAACGATGGCCGGTTCGAGGCTGCTGATGGTGCGCTGTTTGGTCAGTTCGCTGGCCCAGGCTTCGCGGGTCTTGCCCGGCAGGCGCGACTCGGGGCCACGGTAGCCGTGGCGCTGGTCGTAGGTCATCAGGCCTTCGTGCAGCGCAGTATTGGCCATTTCCTGCAGGTTGCTCGGCACCGTGGTGGTGACGCGGAAACCTTCGGTGTAAGCGTCGCTGCCATAACGGCCGACCATTTCGGCACGGGCCATTTCGGCGATGTACGGTGCGTTCACTTCCGGGGTCGGCACGTGGTAGCTGGCGTTCAGCGGCTCGTTGATCGCCGCGGTGTAGTCGGCCTCGCTGATCTTGCCCAGCTTGTACATGCGCCCGAGGATCCAGTCGCGGCGTTCTTTACTGCGCGCCGGGTTGGCCAGCGGGTTGAAGCGAGACGGTGCCTTCGGCAGGCCGGCGATCATCGCCATCTGCGCCAGGCTGACGTCACGGATCGATTTGCCGTAATAGACCTGCGCCGCGGCTTCGATGCCGTAGGCGCGGTTGCCCAGGTAGATCTTGTTGACGTACAGCTCAAGGATCTCGTCCTTGGTCAACTGCCGCTCGATCTGCAGAGCCAGGAGAATTTCCGTGGTTTTACGCGAGAAGCTGCGCTCGCTGGTGAGGAAGAAGTTCTTCGCCACCTGCATGGTGATGGTGCTGCCGCCGGACTGAATGTGTCCGCTTTTGACCAATTGGGTCGCCGCGCGCATCAGGCTGCTCGGGTCTACACCGTAGTGGTTGGCAAAATTATCGTCTTCAGCACTTAGTAACGCATTAATGAAATTGGGCGGAATGTCGGCGAAACGGATCGGTGTGCGGCGCATTTCGCCAAATTCTGCGATCAACTTGTTGTCGCTGCTGTAGACCCGCAGAGGAATCTGCAACTGAATGCTTCTCAGCGCCTCCACAGACGGCAAACCCGGACTAAGGTAAAGAAAGGCGCCGCTGAGACCTAAGAGCAGTCCGCAGAAAACGGCGACGATGGACCAACCGAAAAATTTCAGCAGACGAATCAAGGCTTTTGGACATCCAGGGCAAAGAATGAATTTGGCACGGGGCTGCGGTTACACACAAAGCCATCCGCGCGGGCAGTAAAAAGCGGAAAAAATCGCTGGGCATTATAAGCACTTTTCCGTCGGGGGCGTCATTGGCGCTTCTGTCAAGACGGGGGTGAAGGAACGCAATGCGTATTACAGAGTCCGTAACTCACGGAAAGTCATAGGGAATTGGTAGTGCTGGGACTCTTCAATAAAAAGACCAATGCGTTACTGGGGATCGACATCAGCTCCACGTCGGTGAAGCTGCTGGAACTGAGTCGTCAGGGCGAGCGCTACCGGGTCGAGGCCTACGCGGTAGAGCCGTTGCCGGCCAACGCCGTGGTCGAAAAGAACATCGCCGAACTGGAGGGTGTCGGCCAGGCGCTCAGCCGGTTGCTGGTCAAGGCACGCACCGGGTGCAAGAGCGTGGCGGTGGCGGTGGCCGGTTCGGCGGTGATCACCAAGGTCATCGAAATGGACGCCGGGCTGTCCGACGATGAACTGGAAAACCAGCTCAAGATCGAGGCCGATCAATACATTCCCTATCCGCTGGACGAGGTCGCCATCGACTTCGAAGTCCAGGGCGTCTCGCCGCGCAACCCGGAACGGGTCAACGTGCTGCTCGCCGCCTGTCGCAAGGAAAACGTCGAGGTGCGCGAGGCGGCGCTGGCGCTCGCCGGCCTGACTGCACGGGTGGTGGATGTCGAGGCCTACGCGCTGGAGCGCTCGTTCGGGCTGCTGGCGACGCATCTGGCTGCTTCCCAGGAGCGCCTGACCGTGGCGGTGGTCGACATCGGCGCGACGATGACCACCCTCAGCGTCCTGCATAACGGCAAGATCATCTATACCCGCGAGCAACTCTTTGGCGGGCGCCAGCTCACCGAAGAGATCCAGCGCCGCTATGGCCTCACTGTCGAGCAGGCGGGCCTGGCGAAAAAGCAGGGCGGCCTGCCTGACGATTACGTGACCGAAGTCCTGCAGCCATTTCGCGAGGCACTGGTGCAGCAGGTTTCACGTTCGCTGCAGTTCTTCTTCGCCTCTGGCCAGTACAACGCCGTCGACCATATCCTGCTGGCCGGCGGCACGGCCTCTGTACCCGGGCTGGATCGCCTGATCGAACAGCGCTTGAACACGCCGACTCAGGTTGCCAACCCGTTTGCCGACATGGCCCTGGGCAGCAAGGTCAACGCCGGTGCGCTGGCCAGTGATGCGCCCGCATTGATGATCGCCTGCGGGCTCGCGCTCAGGAGTTTCGACTGATGGCGCGGATCAATCTTCTCCCCTGGCGCGAGGAGCGTCGCGAAGAACGGCGCAAACGCTTCCTGCTGGTGTTGATCGGCGTGCTGGCCGGCTCGATCGGTGCGGTGCTGATTGCCGATCAGATCATCAGCGCGGCCATCGAGCGGCAGATGGCGCGCAACGATTACATCGGCAAACAGATTGCCGTGGTCGACGAACGCATCAAGCAGATCAGCGAACTCAAGGCGCGCCGCCAGCAACTGGTCGAGCGTATGCGCATCATCCAGGACCTGCAGGGCAACCGGCAGATCAGTGGGCGGGTATTCGATCAACTGGCGCGTACGTTGCCGGACGGTGTGTATTTCACCGATGTGAAAATGGCCGGCAAGACCCTGTCCATCAGTGGCGCGGCGGAGTCGAACAACCGGGTTTCCGAGCTCATGCGCAATCTCGACGCGTCCGACTGGTTCGACGCGCCGAGCCTGAATGAGGTCAAGGCGACCAGTGCCGATCAGGTCGAGCAGGCCAACGTCTTCCAGCTGACCGTTCGACAGACCCAGCCCAAGGTTCTGGAGGACGAGCAATGAAAGCCTCCGAATGGCTGGAAAGCCTGCGCAACATCGATTTCAACGACCTCGACACCAGCAACATGGGTTCCTGGCCGCCGGCGGTGAAAACCTTGTGCGGTGCGTTGGTGATGGCGTTGATCCTCGCGCTCGGCTATTACTTTTTCATCAGCGATATGGAAAATCAGCTCGACCTCAAGCGCGAGGAGGAAGTCACGCTCAAGGAGCAATTCGCCAGCAAGGCGCGGCTATCGGCAAATCTTGAGCTGTACACCCAGCAGATGAAGGAAATGGAAAACACCTTCGGCGTGCTGCTGCGGCAACTGCCCAGCGACACCGAAGTGCCGGGCTTGCTTGAAGACATCACTCGCACCGGTCTGGGCAGCGGTCTGGAATTCGAAGAGATCAAACTGCTGCCGGAAGTGACCCAGCCGTTCTATATCGAGCTGCCGATCCAGATCACCGTGACCGGCGCCTATCACGACCTGGCAACGTTCGTCAGCGGCGTCGCCGGACTGCCACGCATCGTTACCCTGCACGATTTTGAACTGGCGCCGGCCAACCCCGAAGGCGGGCCGAAGCTGCGCATGAGCATCCTCGCCAAGACGTATCGCTACAACGACAAGGGGCTGGAAAAATGACCCCGATTCGTTATCTCGTCCTGCTCATGGCGCTGGCGTTGGGCGGCTGCGGTGGCGGCGATGACTTCAGCGACCTCGACGCTTACCTCAACGAAGTCCGCCTGCGCCCGGCGGGCAAGATTGAACCAACGCCGACATTCCGGTCTTACCCCACATTCACTTACAGCGCCGCCAATCTGCGCAGCCCGTTTTCGCGGCAGGCACGGGTTGATCTGGCCGGGCAGAAGCACGGCTCGCGCAACGTCAAACCCGACCCCAGCCGGGTCAAGCAGTACCTTGAAGGGTTCAATATCGAGCAGTTCGAAATGGTCGGCACGATCGCCAACGCCTCCGGATCGTTTGCGCTGCTGCGCGGCGCGGGCGGGGTGCATCGCCTGAAGGTCGGCGACTATCTGGGCCGCAACGATGGCCGCATCGTCGCCATCAGCGCCACTCAGGTCGATGTCGTCGAGATCGTGCCCGACGGCGCCGGCGCCTGGCTGGAGCGGCCCCGCACCATTCCTTTGAAAGAGCACTCATAGTGGAAGTCGAACAATGAACAGGATTTTCTCCACCCTCGGTTTTTCGCTATGGATAGCGCTGGTGTCACCGATGGTAATGGCGGCCAATCTGAAAGCGCTGGATGTTGCCGCGCTGCCGGGTGACCGCGTCGAACTGAAGCTGTCGTTCGACGGCCCGCCACCCCAGCCCAAGGGGTACACGACCGAGTCGCCCGCGCGTATTGCACTGGATCTGCCGGGGGTGACCAGCCAGCTGGCCAACAGAAATCTTGATCTGGGCAGCGGCAATGCGCGCACGGCCACGGTGGCCGAAGCCAAGGATCGCACGCGGCTGATTGTCAGCCTGACGCAATTGGCGCCATACAGCACGCGGGTCGAAGGCAATAATCTGTTCGTGGTGGTTGGTCAGGGCGCCTCCGCGACCGCGCCGCGCCCGGCCGCCGTTGCACCACGTGCCGCCCCGGCCGCTGCGGCGCCCGCGAAATCTTCTGTGCCGCGCAGCCGGGCGATTCGCGGCGTCGATTTCCAGCGCGGTACCGAGGGCGAAGGCAACGTGGTCATCGATCTCTCTGATCCGACCATCGCCCCGGATATCCAGGAACACGACGGCAAGATCATCCTCAGCTTCGCCCGCACCCAATTGCCGGAAAAGCTGCGCGTGCGCCTCGACGTCAAGGACTTCGCCACCCCGGTGCAGTTCGTCAACGCAGCGCTCACCGGCGATCGCACCGTGATCAGTGTCGAGCCCAGCGGCACCTTCGACTATTCGACCTTCCAGACTGATAACAAGCTCACGGTGAGCGTTCGCCCGATGAGTGTCGACGATCTGCAAAAGCGCAACGCCGACCGTCAGGCCTATGTCGGTGACAAGCTGTCGCTGAATTTTCAGGACATCGACGTACGCTCGGTGCTGCAACTGATTGCGGACTTCACCAACCTCAACCTCGTGGCAAGCGACACGGTGCAGGGCGGCATCACGTTGCGCCTGCAGAACGTGCCGTGGGACCAGGCACTGGATCTGGTGTTGAAAACCAAAGGTCTGGATAAACGCAAGATCGGCAACGTGTTACTGGTGGCGCCGGCCGATGAAATTGCCGCCCGCGAGCGCCAGGAACTGGAGTCGCAGAAGCAGATCGCCGAGCTGGCGCCATTGCGTCGCGAGCTGCTGCAAGTCAATTACGCCAAGGCTGCGGACATTGCCAAACTGTTCCAGTCGGTGACCAGTGCCGAGGCCAAGGTCGACGAGCGCGGTTCGATCACTGTCGATGAGCGGACCAACAACATCATTGCCTACCAGACCCAGGATCGCCTCGACGAATTACGGCGGATCGTCGCGCAGCTGGATATTCCGGTACGTCAGGTGATGATCGAGGCGCGCATCGTCGAGGCCAACGTCGATTACGACAAGAGCCTCGGCGTGCGCTGGGGCGGCTCGGTGCAGAACAAGGGCAACTGGAACGCCTCCGGGGTCAACGGCTCATCGAGCACCATCGGTACGCCGGGCAGCACCAGCACCAACTCGCCCTTCGTCGACATGGGCACGGTCAACAATACCTCCGGGATCGGTATCGCGTTCATCACCGACAACGTGTTGCTGGACCTGGAACTGACGGCGATGGAAAAGACCGGCAACGGCGAGATCGTCTCGCAGCCGAAGGTGGTCACCTCGGACAAGGAAACCGCGAAGATCCTCAAAGGCACCGAGATACCGTATCAGGAGGCCAGCTCCAGTGGTGCGACCTCGGTGTCGTTCAAGGAGGCTTCGCTGTCGCTGGAAGTCACTCCGCAGATCACGCCTGACAACCGCATCATCATGGAGGTCAAGGTCACCAAGGATGAGCCCGACTACCTGAACAAAGTGCAGGATGTGCCGCCGATCAAGAAAAACGAGGTCAACGCCAAAGTGCTGGTGAATGACGGCGAGACCATCGTAATCGGCGGTGTTTTTTCAAATACTCAGAGCAAGGTTGTAGATAAGGTGCCATTTCTTGGCGATGTGCCGTATCTTGGCCGCCTTTTCCGGCGTGATGTGGTTTCGGAGAAAAAATCCGAGCTGCTGGTATTTCTCACTCCGCGTATCATGAATAACCAGGCGATTGCTGTGAGTCGTTGATTCTGTGCGAAATTTGATACTTGTAGGACCGATGGGTGCTGGCAAAAGCACCATCGGCCGATTACTGGCCAAAGAGCTGCGCCTGCCGTTCAAGGATTCCGACAAGGAAATTGAGCTGCGCACGGGTGCCAATATCCCATGGATCTTCGACAAGGAAGGCGAGCCGGGCTTTCGTGACCGTGAGCAGGCGATGATCGCCGAGCTCTGCGCGTTCGATGGCGTGGTGCTGGCGACCGGCGGCGGCGCGGTGATGCGTGATGCCAATCGCAAGGCCCTGCATGCAGGCGGGCGCGTGGTGTATCTGCACGCCTCCGTCGAGCAGCAGGTCGGCCGCACCTCCCGCGATCGCAATCGGCCGCTGCTGCGCACCGCTGATCCGGCGAAAACCCTGCGTGATTTGCTCGAGATCCGTGACCCGCTTTATCGGGAAATCGCCGATCTGGTGGTGGAAACCGACGAGCGGCCGCCGCGCATGGTGGTGCTCGACATTCTTGACCGCCTCGCGCAGCTGCCACCCCGTTAAAGCGTTGCCCGAAATGCGCTATCCTCGGCGTCCTGTCAGCGCCCGCCGAGGGTGTGGCGGATGCCGGGCGAGCGGCGTCATACCGCTACAGGCCGCAGAACACCAATAATTTCAGGGCAGGATGCCTGCTTCCATCTTCACTGTGGGGACACATGCAGACACTCAAGGTCGATCTAGGCGAGCGCAGCTACCCGATTCATATTGGCGAAGGTCTGTTGGATCAGTCGGAACTGCTGGCGCCGCATATTCACGGGCGGCAGGTGGCAATCATCTCCAACGAAACCGTCGCGCCGCTCTATCTCGAACGTCTGACCCGCAGCCTGTCGCAGTTCTCGGTAATCTCGGTGGTGTTGCCCGACGGCGAAGCCTTCAAGAACTGGGAAACCCTGCAACTGATTTTCGATGGCCTGCTGAGCGCCCGTCATGATCGCCGCACCACCGTGATCGCCTTGGGCGGCGGGGTGATCGGCGACATGGCCGGTTTCGCTGCCGCCTGTTATCAGCGCGGTGTCGATTTCATCCAGATTCCTACCACACTGTTGTCGCAGGTCGATTCCTCGGTTGGCGGCAAGACCGGCATCAACCATCCGCTGGGCAAGAACATGGTCGGCGCGTTCTACCAGCCGAACGTGGTGCTGATCGATACCGCATCGCTGAAAACCCTGCCGCAGCGCGAGTTGTCGGCGGGACTGGCGGAAGTCATCAAGTACGGCCTGATCTGCGACGAACCATTCCTGACCTGGCTGGAAGACAACGTCGACGCCTTGCGCGCGCTGGATCAGACCGCGCTGACCTATGCGATCGAGCGCTCCTGCGCGGCCAAGGCTGCGGTGGTCGGCGCCGATGAAAAGGAAACCGGCGTACGCGCCACCCTCAATCTCGGCCACACCTTCGGCCACGCCATCGAAACCCACATGGGCTATGGTGTCTGGCTGCATGGCGAGGCAGTGGCGGCAGGTACCGTGATGGCGCTGGAAATGTCCGCGCGCCTGGGCTGGATCAGCGAGCAGGAGCGTGACCGCGGCATTCGTCTGTTCCAGCGCGCAGGTCTGCCGGTCATTCCACCGACAGAAATGACCGAAGCCGATTTTCTCCAACACATGGCAATTGATAAAAAAGTGATCGACGGTCGTCTGCGCCTGGTGCTGCTGCGCCGGATGGGCGAAGCGGTAGTGACCGACGATTATCCGAAAGAGGTTCTACAGGCCACGCTGGGAGCGGATTACCGCGCCCTGGCTCAGCTTAAAGGTTAAAACGATTCCGATGACTAGTTTGCATGCCGACGAGGCGTTTCTCGGCCATTTCCAGTTAAGTCACGACCCGTTCGCGCCACGGGTGCCGGGCTTCAAATTCTTTCCGGCCCAGCGCAAACCGGTGCTGGGTCAACTGCATCACCTGGCGCGTTACAGCCAGTTGCTGCTGGTGGTCACCGGGCCGCAGGGCAGCGGCAAGACCCTGTTGCGGCAGGCGCTGGTGGCCAGCACCAACAAACAATCGGTGCAAAGCGTGGTGGTTTCCGCCCGTGGCGCCGGCGACGCGGCCGGCGTGCTGCGCCAGGTGGCGCAGGCGCTGGATGTAGCCCAGGCCGAGGTCGGCGCGATTCTCGAGCAGGTGGTGCAACTGGGTCTGACCGGACAGGAAGTCTATCTGCTGGTGGACGACGCCGAGCAGCTCGACGAGTCGGCGCTGGAAGCGTTGATGGCGCTGGGTGCCGGCACACCGGAAGGTCGCCCGCATGTATTCCTGTTCGGCGAGTCGTCGCTGATTGCTCAGCTCGAAGCTTTGCAGCTCGAAGAAGAGCGTTTCCACGTCATCGAATTGCAGCCGTACACCGAAGAAGAGACCCGCGAATATCTCGACCAGCGGCTGGAAGGCGCGGGCCGGGGTGTCGAACTTTTCACCGCAGATCAGATCTCTGATATTCACGAAAGCTCCGAGGGCTGGCCTGGCAACATCAACCAGGTCGCTCGCGATGCACTGATCGAAGTCATGATTGCCAGCCGCTCCGCGGTCAAGCGTCCAAGTATGGGGTTCAACATGCCGAAGAAACACGTATTGGCGATTTCCGCCGTCGTTGTGGTCGCGGTTGCCGCCGCCTGGCTGATGCCGGGTCGCAGCAAGGCACCGACCACCGGTGCTCCGGCCAATGAACAGGCGCAACTGCCATTGGGTCAGGGCGCCGCGAATGGCGCCAACCCGTCCGTCGAGTTCGCTGGCAACACCCAGCCGATGCCGCTGCCGCTGGTCGGCAACTCGCAGCCGGTCATGCGTGGCCCGCTCGCTGAAGCCGCCGGTGGCATCACCGAAGGCGATGACGGCGTGCCACTGGAAGGCTCCAGCGATACTCCGCCGACCGTAACCACCTCTGCACCGCCTGCGGGCGTTCCGGCCGGCCCTGCGCCGACGCCGGTCCCGACTCCGGCGGCCAAGCCGGCGCCAACCCCGGCACCGACGCAGATCGCCACGGCCAAGCCTGCTCCGGCCACACCGGCGCCAGCTGCGAAACCGGCCCCCGCTCCGGCCAAGCCTGCCGACAAACCGGTCACCGTGGCCAAAGCCGCCGGTGGCAGTTGGTACGCCGGTCAGCCGACCAGCAACTACGTGGTGCAGATCCTCGGCACCAGCTCGGAAACCGCCGCGCAGAACTTCGTCAAGGAGCAGGGCGGCGAGTACCGTTATTTCAAGAAAGTCCTCAATGGCAAGCCGCTTTACGTGATCACCTACGGCAACTTTGCCAATCGTGATGCGGCCGTTTCTGCCATCAAGGCCTTGCCAGCGAAGGTTCAGGCTGGTAAACCTTGGCCTCGCACTGTCGCCAGCGTCCAACAGGAACTGGCAACAACTCGCTGAAGATTCGGCGGCCTTACCCAGGCCGCCTCTCCCGGCACCTCAAAATCTCCACGAGTGCGCGCTTCCTGAAAAGGTCGCGTGCCTTGTGGTGTCTGCGTCACAGTAGTTTTTGAGTCGTTGCGGTCAGAATTTAAAAAAGTTTTGACTAGCACAGCAGATCGCTTTAAACCTTTCACAAATGCGACATGAATTTGCGACAGTTCGTCGTAAAATTTGTGAGCCTCTGTGTCGCTGTGTACAATGACCACCCTTTTGCCCCCGCTAAGCCGGCGTACGTTCGGCGCGGAACGCAAGTGGTTGAATTGAAAAGAAATTTGCCTCGAATAGAGGCAGCCTGGTGAGAAAGTGTCTATGAAAGCAGGTCTGTACCAACCAGATGAATTCAAGGATAACTGCGGTTTCGGCCTGATAGCTCATATGCAGGGCGAGCCCAGTCATACCCTTTTGCAAACGGCCATCGAGGCCCTGACCTGCATGACCCACCGCGGTGGGATTAATGCCGACGGCAAGACCGGTGACGGTTGCGGTCTGCTGATTCAAAAACCCGACGCCTTCCTGCGAGCCATTGCCCAGGAGAGCTTCGGCGTCGAAATGCCCAAGCAATATGCAGTGGGCATGGTGTTCTTCAATCAGGATCCGGCCAAAGCCGAAGCTGCTCGCGAGAACATGAACCGCGAGATCCTCGCAGAAGGCCTGCAACTGATCGGCTGGCGCAAAGTGCCAATCGACACCAGCGTCCTCGGCCGCCTGGCCCTTGAGCGCCTGCCGCAGATCGAGCAGGTCTACATTGGCGGCGAAGGCCTGAGCGATCAGGACATGGCCGTGAAGCTGTTCAGCGCCCGTCGCCGTTCGTCGGTGGCCAACGCCGCTGACACCGACCACTACATCTGCAGCTTTTCGCACAAGACCATCATCTATAAAGGCCTGATGATGCCGGCTGACCTGGCGGCGTTCTATCCGGACCTGAGTGACGAGCGCCTGCAAACCGCGATCTGCGTGTTCCACCAGCGCTTCTCCACCAACACCCTGCCGAAATGGCCGCTGGCGCAGCCGTTCCGCTTCCTCGCCCACAACGGCGAAATCAACACCATCACCGGTAACCGTAATTGGGCACAGGCCCGTCGGACCAAGTTCACCAACGATCTGATGGATCTGGAAGAGCTCGGCCCGCTGGTCAACCGTGTCGGTTCCGACTCCTCGAGCATGGACAACATGCTCGAACTGATGGTCACCGGTGGCATCGACCTGTTCCGTGGCGTGCGGATGATCATTCCGCCAGCGTGGCAGAACGTCGAAACCATGGACCCGGATCTGCGTGCGTTCTACGAGTACAACTCGATGCACATGGAGCCGTGGGACGGCCCGGCCGGCGTGGTGATGACCGATGGTCGCTACGCGGTGTGCCTGCTCGACCGTAACGGTCTGCGTCCGGCGCGCTGGGTCACCACCAAGAACGGTTTCATCACATTGGCGTCGGAAATCGGCGTGTGGAACTACCAGCCTGAAGACGTGCTCGCCAAGGGCCGCGTCGGGCCGGGTCAGATCTTCGCCGTGGACACCGAAACCGGGCAGATCCTCGACACCGATGCGATCGACAACCGTCTGAAATCCCGTCATCCGTACAAGCAATGGCTGCGCAAGAATGCCCTGCGCATTCAGGCGACCATGGAAGACAACGACCACGGTTCGGCTTTCTACGACGTCGATCAGCTCAAGCAATACATGAAGATGTATCAGGTCACGTTCGAAGAGCGTGATCAGGTGCTGCGCCCGCTCGGCGAGCAAGGTTACGAAGCCGTGGGCTCGATGGGCGACGACACGCCGATGGCCGTGCTGTCCCAGCGTGTGCGCACGCCGTACGACTATTTCCGTCAGCAGTTCGCGCAGGTGACCAACCCGCCGATCGACCCGCTGCGCGAAGCGATCGTGATGTCGCTGGAAATCTGCCTCGGTGCCGAGCGCAACATTTTCCAGGAGTCGCCGGAACACGCCTCGCGCGTGATCCTCAGCTCGCCAGTGATCTCTCCGGCCAAGTGGCGCTCGCTGATGAACCTCGACCGTCCGGGTTTCGAACGGGCGATCATCGACCTCAACTACGACGAAAGCGTTGGCCTCGAAGCGGCGATCCGCAATGTTGCCGATCAGGCTGAAGAAGCCGTGCGCGCCGGGCGTACCCAGATCGTCCTCAGCGACCGTCATATCGCGCCGGGCAAGCTGCCGATCCACGCCTCGCTGGCGACCGGTGCAGTGCACCACCGTCTGACCGAAAAAGGCTTGCGTTGCGATTCCAACATCCTCGTTGAAACCGCGACCGCACGTGACCCGCATCACTTCGCCGTGCTGATCGGTTTCGGCGCCTCGGCTGTCTATCCGTTCCTGGCCTACGAAGTGCTGGGTGACCTGATCCGTACCGGTGAAGTACTGGGCGACCTCTACGAGGTGTTCAAGAACTACCGCAAGGGCATCACCAAAGGCCTGCTGAAGATCCTCTCGAAGATGGGTATTTCGACCATCGCTTCGTACCGTGGGGCGCAGCTGTTCGAGGCTATTGGCCTGTCCGAAGAAGTCTGCGAATTGAGCTTCCGTGGCGTGCCGAGCCGCATCAAGGGCGCGCGTTTCGTCGACATCGAAGCCGAGCAGAAAGCCCTCGCCGTCGAAGCCTGGAGCCCGCGCAAGCCGATCCAGCAGGGCGGTCTGCTGAAGTTCGTCCACGGTGGCGAATATCACGCGTACAACCCGGACGTGGTCAACACCCTGCAAGCGGCCGTGCAGCAGGGCGACTACGCCAAGTTCAAGGAATACACCTCGCTGGTGGATAACCGTCCGGTGTCGATGATTCGTGACCTGTTCAAGGTCAAGACCCTCGATACGCCGCTTGACATCAGTGAAGTCGAGCCGCTGGAGTCGGTGCTCAAGCGCTTCGACTCCGCCGGTATCTCGCTGGGCGCACTGTCGCCGGAAGCTCACGAAGCCCTGGCCGAAGCCATGAACCGCCTCGGCGCGCGTTCCAACTCCGGCGAAGGTGGTGAAGACCCGGCGCGTTACGGCACCATCAAGAGCTCGAAAATCAAACAGGTTGCCACTGGCCGTTTCGGTGTAACCCCGGAATACCTGGTCAACGCCGAAGTGCTGCAGATCAAGGTCGCCCAAGGTGCCAAACCGGGCGAGGGCGGGCAACTGCCGGGCGGTAAGGTCAACGGACTGATCGCCAAGCTGCGCTACGCAGTGCCGGGCGTGACCCTGATTTCGCCGCCGCCGCACCACGACATCTATTCGATCGAAGACCTGTCGCAGCTGATCTTTGACCTCAAGCAGGTCAACCCGCAGGCACTGGTTTCGGTGAAGCTGGTGGCTGAAGCGGGCGTCGGCACCATCGCCGCCGGTGTGGCCAAGGCCTACGCGGACTTGATCACCATCTCCGGCTACGACGGCGGTACCGGTGCTTCGCCGCTGACCTCGATCAAGTACGCCGGAGCACCGTGGGAACTGGGCCTGGCTGAAACCCACCAGACCCTGCGCGGCAATGACCTGCGCGGCAAGGTCCGGGTGCAGACCGACGGCGGCCTGAAAACCGGCCTCGACGTGATCAAAGCCGCGATCCTTGGCGCCGAAAGCTTCGGCTTCGGCACCGCGCCGATGATCGCGCTGGGCTGCAAATACCTGCGCATCTGCCACCTGAACAACTGCGCCACCGGCGTTGCCACTCAGAACGAAAAGCTGCGCAAGGATCACTACATCGGCACCGTCGACATGGTGGTGAATTTCTTCACCTACGTCGCCGAAGAAACCCGTGAGTGGCTGGCCAAGCTTGGCGTGCGCTCCCTCGAAGAGCTGATCGGTCGCACCGATCTGCTGGAAATCCTTGAAGGCCAGACCGCCAAGCAACATCACCTGGACCTGACGCCGCTGCTGGGCAGCGATCACATCCCGGCGGACAAACCGCAGTTCTGCGGCGTTGAGCGCAACCCGCCGTTCGACAAAGGCCTGCTGGCGGAGAAGATGGTCGAGCTGGCCTCGTCGGCGATCAGCGATATGAGCGGTGCCGAGTTCGAGCTGGATATCTGCAACTGCGACCGCTCGATCGGTGCACGGATCTCCGGCGAAATCGCGCGCAAGCACGGCAACCAGGGCATGGCCAAGGCGCCGATCACCTTCCGTTTCAAAGGCACGGCCGGGCAGAGCTTCGGTGTGTGGAACGCCGGCGGTCTGAACATGTACCTGGAAGGCGACGCCAACGACTACGTCGGCAAAGGCATGACCGGCGGCAAGCTGGTCATCGTGCCGCCGAAGGGCAGCGTCTATAAAACTCAGGACAGCGCCATTATCGGCAACACCTGCCTGTACGGCGCCACGGGCGGCAAGCTGTTCGCCGCCGGCACCGCAGGCGAGCGTTTCGCCGTGCGTAACTCCGGTGCCCACACGGTTGTGGAAGGCACTGGCGATCACTGCTGCGAGTACATGACCGGTGGTTTCGTCTGCGTGCTGGGCAAGACCGGTTACAACTTCGGCTCTGGCATGACCGGTGGTTTCGCCTACGTGCTCGATCAGGACAACACCTTCGTTGACCGGGTCAACCACGAACTGGTGGAGATCCAGCGGATCAGCGGCGAGGCGATGGAAGCCTATCGCAGCCACCTGCAGAACGTGCTGAACGAGTACGTCGCCGAAACCGACAGCGAGTGGGGTCGTGAACTCGCCGAGAACCTCGACGATTACTTGCGGCGTTTCTGGTTGGTCAAGCCCAAGGCTGCCAGCTTGAAAACCCTGCTTTCCAGCACTCGTGCCAACCCGCAGTGATATGCGCCTGAAGAGTTTGATGAGGTTTTAACAATGGCTGAACGTCTGAATAACGACTTCCAGTTCATCGATGTCGGGCGCAAGGATCCGAAGAAGAAACTGTTGCGTCAACGCAAGAAAGAGTTCGTCGAAATCTACGAACCGTTCAAACCCCAGCAGTCGGCCGATCAGGCTCACCGCTGCCTGGGTTGCGGCAACCCGTATTGCGAATGGAAGTGCCCGGTGCACAACTTCATTCCCAACTGGCTGAAACTGGTGGCCGAGGGCAACATCCTCCAGGCTGCCGAGCTGTCGCACCAGACCAACACCCTGCCGGAAGTCTGCGGCCGGGTGTGCCCGCAGGATCGTCTGTGCGAGGGTGCCTGCACCCTCAACGACGGTTTCGGCGCGGTGACCATCGGTTCGGTCGAGAAGTACATCACCGACACCGCGTTCGCCATGGGCTGGCGCCCGGACATGTCCAAGGTCAAGCCGACCGGCAAACGTGTCGCGATCATCGGCGCGGGCCCGGCGGGTCTGGGTTGTGCCGACGTGCTGGTGCGTGGCGGCGTGACCCCGGTGGTGTTCGACAAGAACCCGGAAATCGGCGGCTTGCTGACCTTCGGCATCCCCGAGTTCAAGCTGGAAAAGACCGTGCTGAGCAATCGTCGCGAAGTCTTCACCGGCATGGGCATCGAGTTCCGTCTCAACACCGAAGTCGGCAAAGACGTGACCATGGAACAACTGCTCGCCGAGTACGATGCGGTGTTCATGGGCATGGGCACCTACACCTACATGAAGGGCGGTTTTGCCGGGGAGGATCTGCCGGGCGTTTATGACGCGCTGGATTTCCTCATCGCCAACGTCAACCGCAACCTGGGCTTTGAAAAGTCGCCGGAAGATTTCGTCGACATGAAAGGCAAGAAGGTTGTAGTGCTCGGCGGCGGCGACACGGCGATGGACTGCAACCGCACCTCGATCCGTCAGGGCGCCAAGTCGGTGACCTGTGCCTATCGTCGTGACGAAGCGAACATGCCCGGCTCGCGCAAAGAGGTGAAGAACGCCAAGGAAGAAGGCGTGAAATTCCTCTACAACCGCCAGCCGATCGCTATCGTTGGTGAAGACAAGGTCGAAGGCGTGAAGGTGGTCGAGACCCGTCTCGGCGAACCGGACGCCCGTGGCCGTCGCAGCCCCGAGCCGATCCCGGGTTCCGAAGAGATCATCCCGGCCGACGCCGTGGTCATCGCCTTCGGCTTCCGCCCGAGCCCGGCACCGTGGTTCGAACAGTTCGAGATCCAGACCGACAGCCAGGGCCGCGTTGTTGCGCCCGAGCAAGGTCAGTACAAGCACCAGACCAGCAACCCGAAAATCTTCGCCGGTGGCGACATGGTGCGCGGCTCCGACCTGGTGGTGACGGCGATCTTCGAAGGGCGTAATGCCGCCGAAGGGATCCTCGATTACCTGGGTGTCTAAAAACAACGCAATCCCTTGTAGGAGTGAGCCTGCTCGCGATGGCGGTAGATCAGTCACCTGATGCATTGACTGATACTCCGCTATCGCGAGCAGGCTCACTCCTACAGTTGTTTTGTGTTGCTGCAAAAAATCAGCATTCCAACGCAATAAATTGACCCGATAGACAAAAGGCTGACCCACATCCGTGCCTTTTGCCTCGCGCTCTGAGAAAATGCCCGCACTTTTTTTCCGGATGCCGACATGACTGCCCTGAAGAACGACCGTTTCCTCCGCGCCCTGCTCAAGCAACCCGTTGACGTCACCCCTGTGTGGATGATGCGCCAGGCCGGTCGCTACCTGCCGGAGTACCGCGCCAGCCGCGCTCACGCCGGCGACTTCATGAGCCTGTGCATGAATCCGGAATTCGCCTGCGAAGTCACGCTGCAACCGCTCGACCGCTACCCGCAACTGGACGCGGCGATCCTGTTTTCCGACATCCTCACCATCCCCGATGCCATGGGCCAGGGCCTGTACTTCGAGACGGGTGAAGGCCCGCGCTTCAAGAAAGTCGTCAGCACCCTCGCTGACATCGAAGCCCTGCCAATCCCCGATCCGCACAAAGATCTCGGCTACGTCATGGACGCGGTCAGCACCATCCGCCGTGAGCTCAACGGTCGGGTACCGCTGATCGGCTTCTCGGGCAGCCCTTGGACTCTCGCGACCTACATGGTCGAAGGCGGCTCGTCGAAAGACTTTCGCAAGACCAAAGCGATGCTCTACGACAACCCGCAGGCCATGCACCTGCTGCTGGACAAACTGGCGCAGTCGGTGACCTCGTACCTCAACGGCCAGATCATGGCCGGCGCGCAAGCGGTACAGATCTTCGATACCTGGGGCGGCAACCTGTCGGCAGCGGCGTATCAGGAATTCTCGCTGGCCTACATGAAGAAAATCGTCAGCGGCCTGATCCGCGAGCACGACGGCCGCAAAGTGCCGGTGATCCTCTTCACCAAGAACGGCGGCCTGTGGCTGGAAAGCATCGCCGACGCCGGCGCTGACGCCCTCGGCCTGGACTGGACCTGCGACATCGGCAATGCCCGCGCCCGTGTCGGCGACAAGGTCGCGCTGCAAGGCAACATGGACCCTACCGTGCTCTACGCCAAACCGGAAGCGATCCGCACTGAAGTCGGACGCATCCTGGCCAGCTACGGCAAGGGCAGCGGCCACGTGTTCAACCTTGGCCACGGCATCACCCCGGAAGTTGATCCAGAGCATGCGGGTGCGTTCCTGCGTGCGGTGCATGAATTGTCGGCGCAGTATCACGAGTGATCGCGCTTCAATAAAAACGCCCGGCTTATGCCGGGCGTTTTTGTTTCCGCGATCCAACGTCGGACACAGATCAACTGTAGGAGTGAGCCTGCTCGCGATAGCGGTGTGTCAGGCAGCATATTCAGCGACTGACTCACCGCTATCGCGAGCAGGCTCACTCCTACATGGGTTTTGTATCAGGCTTTGACACCCTGCAACGGCGGCAGCTTCGCCAGCTTCAGTGCCACCAGCAGCGCGATCAGCAACAACGCACCGATAAACAAGCCGATACCGTTCCACCCGCCCAGATGCCAGAACACCCCGCCCGCCGTCCCGGCAATGCTCGACCCGGCGTAATAACTGAACAGGTACAGCGACGAGGCTTGCCCCTTTGCCTTCAATGCGCGCCGGCCGATCCAGCTGCTCGCCACCGAGTGCGCGGCAAAGAAGCCGAAGGTGAACACCAACATGCCGATGATCACCAACAACAGAGGCGTGAACATCGTCAGCGCCAGCCCTGCAAACATCAGCGCAATGGTCGCCCACAACACTTTGCGCCGTCCCAGCTTGTCCGCGAGCGAACCGATCTTCGCTGAGCTGTAGATCCCCGACAGATAGACCACCGAGAGCAAACCGACAAACACCTGATCCAGGTTGTACGGCGCGGCCAGCAAGCGATAGCCGATGTAGTTGAACAATGTGACGAACGCGCCCATCAGCACAAACGCCTCAAGAAACAGCAGCGGCAGGCCGGCGTCGCGAAAGTGCATGGTGAAGCCGTCGAGCAGGCTGCGCGGGTGCAACGAGCGGGCGCGGAAATTGCGCGACTCCGGGAGGATCTTCCAGAACACCGCCGCCGCGACCAGCGCCAGACCGCCAATTACCAGCATCGCCGTGTGCCAGCTGACGAAGTCGATGAGAACTCCAGTGATCAAGCGCCCGCTCATCCCGCCGATCGCGTTGCCGCCGATGTACAAACCCATCGCCAGGCCGATGTGCTGTGGATGAATTTCTTCGCTCAGGTAAGTCATCGCCACTGCGGCGAGACCGCTCAACGACAGACCGATCAACGCGCGCATGATCAGCACGCCGTGCCAGCTCGGCATCATCGAACTGGCGATGGTGCACAACGCGGCAGCGAACAGCGCCGCGACCATCACCGGTTTACGGCCGATGCGGTCGGAAATCGGCCCGGTGATCAGCAAGCCGAAGGCCAGCATGCCGGTTGCCACCGAGAGGATCAGGCTGCTCTGCGCCGCGTTGATTCCGTACTCATGGGACAGCAGCGGCATCATCGGCTGCACGCAGTAGAGCAGGGCAAACGTCGCAAAGCCGCCACAGAACAGCGCCAGCACCGTGCGCATGAACGCCGGCGTGCCTTTTTCGATGTAGATCTCCTGCAGCTCGGCGAGGGTATCGTCGCCGGCAGAGGGCGGGACTTCGTGGGCAAGGGGCGCGACAGCAGTTTTCACTTCAGACCTCGGAAAGCATAGCCGGGCAGGCAATGAAAAAATCATATAGCTGGCTAATGTTTCTATCCAATATATTGTTCGACCTGTTTGATAGCTTTGACGACCTATTGGAGCCCCCATGGAACTGCGTCATCTGCGTTACTTCATTGCCGTCGCCGAAGAGCTGCATTTCGGCCGCGCCGCGCAGGTGCTGGGCATTTCCCAGCCACCGCTGAGCCAGCAGATTCAGGCGCTGGAGCAACAGCTCGGCGCGCGATTGTTCGAGCGCACCAATCGTCGGGTCGAGTTGAGCGAGGCGGGCAGGTTGTTTCTGCAAGAGGCGCGGCTGGTGCTGGCGCAAGTCGACAAGGCGGCGGACGTCGCCCGCCGCGCGCAGCTTGGCGAACTTGGCGAACTGAAGATCGGCTTCACTTCGTCGGCGCCGTTCAACTCGACGATTCCGCAGGCGATTTTTTCCTTCCGTCAGCGCTTTCCGGCGGTGCATCTGAACCTGCGCGAGATGAGCAGCACCATGGTCGCCGATGCATTGGTCGATCAATCGATCGAGGTGGGCATCATGCGTCCGTTGGGCTTGCCGGATTCATTGAGTGTGGTTGAGTTGATGCGTGAGCCGTTGGTGGCGGTGCTCAGTTCCAAGCATCCGTTGGCGCAGGGCAGCGACGAAGGCCTGTTTCTCTCGGCGCTGGCGCTGGAGCCCTTCGTGTTCTTTCCGCGCAGCTATGGCAGCGGGCTCTATGCACAACTGCTCAGTCTGGCCCGCGATGCCGGATTCAGTCCGCACTTCGCCCAAGAGGCGGGGGAGGCGATGACGATCATCGGTCTGGTCGCGGCGGGGCTTGGAGTTTCGGTGTTGCCGGCGTCCTATCAGCGGATGCGCATCGACGGCGTGGTCTACCGCCCGCTGATCGATCCCGAGGCAATTTCAGCGGTATGGCTGGTGCAGCGCAAGGACCAGAAATCGCCGATGGCCAAGGCGTTTGTCGAACTGCTTACGTACAAGGTTGAGCCACTGACGGTGTGAAGGCGGCTGGCGCTTTCGCGAGCAGGCTCGCTCCCACAGTTGATCTCGGGTCAAAACCGAAGTTGCGTATGACGCCCTATTCCCTGTGGGAGCGAGCCTGCTCGCGAAGAGGCCGGAAGCGGCCTGCGCTCCCGAAAGGGGCTTGTGAGACTCTGAGGATCCTGGGTAACCAGCCATCGCAGAGCCAGGCAGGTAATCGGCGATGACAAGCCGACCTGTCTGTGAAAGGGCGCCAAACGGCGCCCTTTGTCATTTCTGGCGCTTACTGAACCTTCGCCAGATCACCCTTCAACGCAACGCCCGCCATGATCGCGCCGGCGTGGCACTCGTAGGTTTGCGCGTCCTTGCGCTCGTTGCGTTTGTAGAAGCTGACGATGTTGGTCACGGCGTTGGCGCCGGCATTTTTTGCGGCCTGATGCAGGCTGATGATTGCCGATTGGGCGACCCACTCGCAGGCGACTTCGTCAGATTTGTTGAAGGCGTTGGTTTTCTTGTTGGTCACGGCGTCGGGGCTGACGACGGTGACTTTGCCGGCCGGGGTGTTGCCGGCCAGATAGAATTTCACGCTGCCATCGATCTTGCCCGAGCGGGTGGCCTCGGCGACGGCTTTGTCGAATGGCAGGTAGACCGCTGTGTCGCGGGCCTGGCTGACCGCTGGCAAGGCGCAGAGCAACAGAGTGACGGCGGCGAGTTTGTGAAAGTGCATGAAGGTCTCCTTGACCTGGATTGATTCGGTTATGCCCAGCGGCGGAAGATCAACGAAGTGTTGACGCCGCCGAAAGCGAAATTGTTGTTCATCACGTAGTCGTGATGCATCTGGCGGAATTCGCCGCGCAGGTAATCGAGCTTGCCGCAGTGCGGATCGACCTCGTCGAGGTTGAAGGTGTGCACGTACTGGTCGCGGTTGAGCATTTCGATGCTGAACCACGATTCCAGCGCACCGCAGGCACCGAGGGTGTGGCCGAGAAAACTCTTCTGCGAGCTGATCGGCATGTGCTCACCGAACAGGCTGCTGGTGGCCAGTGTTTCGGCGATGTCGCCCTGCTCGGTCGCGGTGCCGTGGCCGTTCACATAACCGATGGCATCCGGGCTGAGGCCGGCATCTTCCAGGGCCAGTTCCATGGCGCGGCGCATCGTGACCTGTTCCGGGCGGGTAGTGTGCTGGCCATCGGCGTTGCTGCCGAAACCGACAATTTCCGCGTGGATATGCGCGCCACGGGCGAGGGCGTGTTCAAGCTCCTCAAGCACCAGCATGCCGCCACCCTCACCGATCACCAGACCGTCACGGCCCTTGTCATACGGGCGTGGGCTGGTCTGTGGTGCATCGTTTTTCAGACTGGTGGCGTAGAGCGCGTCGAAGACCATGGCTTCGGTCGGGCACAGCTCTTCGGCGCCGCCAGCGAGCATCAGTGGCAAGCGGCCGAACTTGATCGCCTCGTAGGCGTAACCGATGCCCTGGCTGCCGCTGGTGCAGGCGCTGGAGGTCGGAATCAGGCGTCCGGTGAGGCCGAAGAAGATGCTGATATTGGCCGCGGTGGTGTGCGGCATCATCCGCACATAGGAGTTGGCGTTGAGCCCCTCGGCCACCGAGTTGAGCAGCATGTTGCCGAAAGCCTTGATCTCGTCAGTGCTGCCGGTGGACGAGCCGCAGGCAACGCCCATGCGCCCGTCCTTGATCGATTCGTCGCCGAGCAGGCCTGCGTCGGCCAGGGCTTTTTCCGCCGCCGCGACCGCCAGGCGGGAAACCCGGCCCATGCTGCGCAATTGTTTGCGGGTCCAGTGCGATGGCACGACAAAGTCATCGATGGGGCCGGCCAGACGCGTGTTGAGTTCAGTGAAGCGATCCCACTCGTCCATGCGGCGAATGCCGCTGCGGTTGGCTGCGAAGTTGCCGGCAATGGTCTGCCAGTCGCTGCCCAGCGAGGTGATGCCGGCCATGCCGGTGACGACGACGCGCTTCATCAGCACAGGCCTCCGTTGACTGCCAGAACCTGACGGGTGATGTACGAAGCTTCCGCCGACATCAGGAAATTCACCGCAGCCGCTACTTCTTCAGGGGTGCCCATGCGCTGCGCGGGGATCATTTTCATCAGCTCTTCCACCGGTACGTTTTCGTCGAGCATGGCCGTGTCGATCAGGCCCGGGGCGACGCAGTTAACGGTGATTTTGCGCTTGCCCAGCTCGATCGCCAACGCCTTTGCCGCGCCGATCACCCCGGCCTTCGAAGCGCTGTAGTTTACCTGGCCACGGTTGCCGATCAGACCCGACACCGACGTGATGCAGACGATGCGCCCGGCGGCGCGGCGACGGATCATCGGCATCATCACCGGGTGCAAAACGTTGTAGAAGCCGTCGAGATTGGTGCGCAGGACCACGTCCCAATCGTCATCGCTCAGCGCCGGAAACGCGCCGTCGCGGGTCAGCCCGGCGTTGAGCACTACCCCGTAATAGGCACCGTGGTTATCGACATCGGCTTCGAGAATGCTTCTGCAGGTGTCACGGTCGGCAACATCGAATTGCAGAATGCGCGCACGGCGACCCAGTGCTTCGATTTCGGCCTGCACCGCTTGGGCTTCGGTCATGCCGTTGCGGCAATGCAGGACGATGTCATGCCCGGCTTGCGCCAGACGCAAGGCAATGGCGCGGCCGATGCCACGGCTGGAGCCGGTGACCAGTACGGATTCAGTCATCGTGCGACTCCTTTGTCTGTTGCAGGTATTGGTTGGCTTCGGGCGGGCGGAACACGTTCAGCCGTGCGCTGGCATGAATGCCGTCGCCATGGATATGGCATTCGAACACGCCCATGCCATTGTCGTCTTCCAATGAGCGAATGCCGTGGACGGTCAATTCGCTGCCCGGCGCAAAGGCTTCGACGTTGCACTCGAACTTGCGCGTGCCGAGGAGAAAGCCCAGCTCCACCGGATTGCCTTTTTGCCGCGCGTGGCAACCGGCGAAAGCGGCGACGCTCTGCGCCATCAGCTCGACGCCGACCCACGCCGGCAGGCTACCGTCGGGCAGGTTGAACAGGCCGTCGGGCTTGACCTTCAGGCGAGTGAAGATCTGCTCGTCATCGAAGCGCTCGATGGCGTCGATCAGAATCATGTCGCCGGCGTGCGGCAGCAGTTCGGCGAGCGGCCAGTGGCTCATGGGGCGTCTCCGATTATCAGGCTGACGTTGTTGCCGCCGAAGGCAAACGAGTTGCTCATCAGGTAGCGCGGTGCAATGGACGTCAGGCGCTCGCTCGCAGTCACCCACTGCAGGGGCGGCAGCGCGGGATCGGCCTGGCCGTCCCAGATGTGCGGCGGCAGCGCCTGTTCAGGGTTGTCGGCGCTCAGGCTCAGCCAGCAGAACGCCGCTTCCAGTGCGCCAGCCGCGCCGAGGGTGTGGCCGGTCAGCGGCTTGGTCGACGAGCAGGCGACGCCGTTGGGAAACAGCGCCGCGACCGCCAGACTTTCCATGGCGTCGTTGTGTTGAGTGGCGGTGCCGTGCAGGTTCAGGTAGTTGATTTGCGCGGCTTGCAGATTGGCGCGGCCAAGGGCTTTTTGCATCGCTTGCAGGGCGCCGCGACCGCTCGGCTCTGGCGCGGAAATATGGTGCGCATCCGAGCTGGCGCCTGCGCCGAGCAGGGCAATCCCCGGACCTTCGCCGCGCTGTTTGCTCATCACGAACAGCACCGCTGCTTCGCCGATATTGATGCCGTTGCGGTTGGCCGAAAAAGGATTGCAGCGTTCATCTGAAACGGCTTCCAGCGAAGAAAAACCGTTCAGGGTGAGCTTGCACAGACTGTCGACGCCGCCGCACAGCACCGCATCGCACAGGCCCAGATCGAGCAGACGCTGAGCACTCATCAAAGCGCGGGCGCTGGAAGTGCAGGCGGTGGAAATCACGTAGGCCGGACCGCTCAGTTGCAGCCACTCGGCGAGAAAATTCGCCGGAGCGCCAAGTTCCTGCTGGCGATAGTCATACTCGCGAGGAAACTGTTGCTCGCGGATGTAATGCGCCAGACCCCGGCTCGCCTCGTCGATGCCTGACGTGCTGGTGCCGAGCACGACGCCGATGCGTTCACGGCCATAGGTCTGGATCGCGCGATCGATGTCGTCACGAATCTGCAGCGCGGCTTCCAGCAGCAGTTGGTTGTTGCGACTGCTGTGCTCGATCAGTTCGGCCGGAATCGCGGCCAATTCACCGTGCACGGCGGCCACTGGCAGCTCACGCTCGGCAACCCGGCCGGCCTCGCGGCGCATCCCCGAACAGTCGCCGGCGAACAGATTGCGCGCGACTTCAGACTTGTCGCGGCCCAGGGCGCAGATTACGCCGAGGGCATTCAGGTAAGCGGTCATGGCGTCGATTCACCTAACTGGGAAACGCGATAGTGCGGGCCTTGGGGCAGATTCAATTCGAAGCTCAACGGTTGTGAATAGCGAACGTTCCAGCGCGCCGGCAGAGAACGCTGATCGGTCTGTTGCCGGGCGTCGGGATAGTTGCGCAGCAGTTCGGCGGACGGGGTCAGGGCGAACAGCAGCGCGGCGAACAACTCCCGCGCCTCGGGATTGGGCGGCAGCAGGCCGTCGGCCTGCCAATGCCCGTCGATCAGTTGCTGACGGGCTTGGGGAATGCCCAGCGGATCCATCATCGACCAGCGCGTGCCGGCGCCTTCGCGCTGGATCACCAGCAACCAGTCCTGACGCTGCCCGGCCTGCTCGCGTTCGATGTGCAGTTGCAGCGGCAGGGGCAGCGTCGGGTTGGCCGCTGGCAGCGGTGCCTGGCTGGCGCAGGCACTGAGCAAAAGGGCGCAGAACACCATCATCAGCCATGCCACAATCCTTGTAGGAGTGAGCCTGCTCGCGATAGCGGTCATGCATTCAAAATAGTCATTGGCTGACCCACAGCTATCGCGAGCAGGCTCACTCCTACAGGTTATGCGTTGCATGAGATAGCACCTGCAAGCGGCTTGCGCGCGACGACATTCACCAGCGTCTCTTCGCGTTCGCCAAACGGCTTCGGCTTACGCAACCCCAACCGCTCCAGCAAGCCAAAGTCCCTCGACCGGCTCCACCACAGGTACGGGTAGGAAACATTGCGCTCGGCAAACTCGAAACCCTGCTCGCGAATCATCTGCAGATACCCGGCGGCGCTCTTTTGTACGTGCATCGGATGACGGAACAGCCAGCGGATGACCCAGGTATCGATATAAGCCTCGGTGGACTCGGCGAACAGCAGATAGCCGCCCGGTTTCAGCACGCGATAGAACTCGGCCAGGGCTTTTTCCTGCTCGACCAGATGATGGAAGGTCTGGTGACAGAACAGCAGATCGACGCTGGCATCGGCGACCTGGAGCGTTGCGCAATCGCTGCCGATCAACTCGACCGGCATGCTCAGGCGCGCAGCCTCTTCGCCGCTCAGGTGCAGGCTGTGCGGGTCGGCGTCGACGCCGATCAGGCGCTGCGGGGCAAAGGTCTGGCGCAAGTGAGCGAACGACTTGCCTTGCCCGCAACCGGCGTCCAGCAGCACCGGCTGTTCCGGCAGCGGCTCACTGAACAACTCACGCAGATCATTGATCGCCACGCGCAGCACATGGTGCTGCCAGGTGTGGCTGCGCAGGAACCAGAAGCCGAAGCGGGTTTCCTCGACGTAACTGTCGCTCAGGTAATTCATGAGGCGTCCTGCGCGCAGAGTTCGGAAATCATCTTCAGCCGGCGCCGCGCTTCGCTGACGAACGGGTTGCGCTCGTCCCAGGCGTAGCCGGCGAGAATCGAGCAGATCATCCGGCGAATGTCCGCCTGGCTGTCCTCGTAGAAAATCACGTCCTGAAAGGTACCGGCGTACCAGCCTTCGACGTAGCAGCGAAAGGTGTCGACGCCGCGTTTCAACGGCTCGGCAAATTCCCGTTGCCAGTCGACCGTTTCACCCCGCAACTGACGGTGCAGCACGCCGGCGGCCATGCTCGCCGAACGCATGGCGATGGTCACGCCGGAGGAGAACACCGGGTCGAGGAATTCCGCGGCATTGCCCAGCAGGGCGAAACCCGGGCCGTGCAGGGTTTTCACGTTGGCCGCGTAACCGCCGAGGGTACGCGCCGGGGTGTCCCAGACCGCGTTGTTGAGAACCCTGGCGAGGCTTGGTGTTTCGGCGATGAAACTGCGCAGGCAGGCATCGAGGTCGCTGTCGCGGCCCTGGAAATGTTCCTCGGCCGCGACCACGCCCACGGAGCAGCGACCGTTGCTGAACGGGATGGTCCAGAACCACACGTCGCGGTGCTGCGGGTGAGTGGTGACGAGGATTTTTTCCCGGTCGAACGCCGGGCTGTCGATGTGATCTTCAACATGGGTGAACACGGCCTGACGCACCGGGAAATTCGACGGCGCTTCGAGGTCCAGCAGACGCGACAGCACGCGGCCGTAACCGCTGGCGTCCAGGACGAAATCGGCTTCGACGCGGTACTCGCTGCCATCTTCGCGGCGCACATCAAGGAGTGGTTTCGCCTGATCGAAATCGACGCTGACGATCGCATCGCCATAACGGATTTCCGCACCTTGCAATGCTGCTTGATCGGCCAGCAACTTGTCGAAATCGGCGCGCTGCACCTGGAACGTGGTCGGCTTGCCGGCGGTGAAAGTGTCGCCAAAATCGAAAGCGCTGTAGCGCTCGCCCCAGGCAAACGCTGCGCCGGTCTTGCGCTGGAAACCAGCGGCGTTGACGGCGTCGAGCATGCCGGCTTCTTCGACGAAATCCAGGCAATGGCTGAGCAGGCTTTCGCCGATGGAGAAGCGCGGGAAGTGCTGACGTTCGAGCACCAGCACATCGTGGCCCTTGCGTTTGAGCAGGGCCGCGGCGATAGCGCCGGACGGGCCGGCACCGATGATCACGACCTGACGGGATTCCATTTCAACGATTGGCACGTGAGCTCCGGGGCAAAGGACTGTTCAGATTCAGGGGTGCGCGATGCAGGCCGATCAGGGCCGGCAGCAGCGTGGCGATCAGGCCCATCAGCATCAGCGCGAAATACAGCGCCGGGGTGATGAGCTGTTGTTGCAACAGCAGGTTGAGAAAGACGATTTCGCTCAGGCCGCGAATGTTCAGCAGCACGCTTTCGCGCCAGCGACTGGCGCCCGCGAACGACCCGCCTGCCCAGCCGAGGCCGAGCCAGTTGCCGAGCAGTTTACTGGTAATCGGCAACAGCAGCAGCGCCGCCCATTGTCCGCCGTCGAGACTGGCAAGAGCGCTGTGCACGTCGATCTGGACGATGCCGAACGTAAGGATCAGCGGGATCGCGATCCACACCTGCAAACGGCTCATCCAGCGCGCCGGCAATGGCAGCACCAGCGGCACTTTCAGCACCGCCATGCACAGCAGATAGCCGATGCCGAAAATCAGTGCGTTGAGTTTGTAATGCTCGGCCATGACCAGCAGCGCGAAGAATCCGAGGCTGTAGGTCAGCGGGCGACGCACGCGTAGCAGATACAGGAACAGCGGCACGCCAGCCATCGCCAAGGGCAGCAACAGGCTGCTCAGCTGCAGGCTGCCCTGGGCGAGGCCGAACAGCGTCCAGCAGGTCAGGTCGATGAGGATCGCGGTCTGCACCAGCCGACGAGTGGCGGCGGGCGGATAATCGATATGGCGCAGGTACAGATACAGCACCGGGATCGCGGTGATCGCGAAGACCAATCCGATCGCCAGTGAGTTGAGCCATGGCTGCGCGGGCAACAGCCAGTGCGCGGCTGCCAGACCGCAGGCGAATGGCACGATGAAACTCGGCAGGGCAATTTTCACGCTCTGACGATCGAGTTTCAGGTCGATCACATCGCTGAGAATGTGCCCGAGCAGCAAGGCGAAACTCAGGCTGTAGAGGCTTTTCAGCCAGTCCGGCGCGATCAGCTGTGCACCGCTGAGCTGCCAGCCCGGCTCGATCCAGAAGTACATCAGCAGCGGTAAGCCGAAGCTCGCCAGCAGCAACTGACTGACGATCGGAATCAGGCCGAAATGGCGGCCGACCCGGGTCGCCAGCGCAAACAACGCCAGGGCCAGCAACCAGAAGCCGACAACCATCATGCTGCTGTCTCCGAAACCGTTTCATGGCGCCCGGCCCATGGCGCGAGCATGAAGCTGAACGCCAGACCGAGGCTTACCGACAGGCCGAAATTGCTCACCGCCGGCGTGCTGGACACTGCCAGCAGGCCGAACGACAGCCATGTCGTTAGCGCCGCGAGCAGGGTGCCGAGCAGGCTCACCGCCGCGCCGCCCACCTGTTCACGCATGAGGATCGCGTAATCGACGCTGATCGCCGTCACCAGCAGCAGGCCGAACAGGCTGAACAGAGTCAGCGGCTGACCGAGCCAGCCGAGGCTGGCCAGACTGCACAGCGCTGCCAGCAGCGGCAGGGCAACGATACGCAGCGCGCCGGTGAGGCCGAACGGCAGAATCAGCACCAGCACGATCAACACGCAGGAGGCCAGTTTCAGTTCGGCGGCGCTGATCTGCGTGGCGGCGAACACTTTGTTCAGATCACCGAGGCGATCGACCAGCACCACTCCTGGCAAGTCCAGCGCCTGCACGCGCAGCAACGACGGATTGTTCAAGCCCTGCAGGCTGGTCATTGCCGCAACACCGTCTTCAGTCGGGCCAAGCCATAGCGTGCGATACGGCTCACCGAGCGGGCCGGCCAGCGCGGCGTCGATGTCTTCGGCGGGCAGGGTCTGCAACTGCTGCAATTCGTTTTGCAAAGCCGCCGCCGGCACGCCGAGGTCGAGCAGCGGTTGCCAGAACGATGGCAGCTTGCTCAGTGATTCGCGCACTTGCTGTTGCTGGCTCGGCGCGCTGACCAGTTGATCGAGGGCGAGAAAGCCCTGCAGCTTGTCGAGGTTGACCAGCTGCTGCAGACGCTCGCTCAGCGCCGCCTGGCGCTCAAGCAATTGCTCCTGATTGGCGGCGCGAATGAGGAAGAACTGGCTGGTCGGTTGGAAACCGGTGATGCGCGCGATGGTCTGCGCTTCGTCGGTCAGGTGCTGCGGCGCCCCGACCCATTGGCGGATGTCGTTCTTGCTTTGCAACTGCATCAGACCGCCGACGCAGAAGGCGATCAGCAGGGCCAGCAGCACGGGCGTGCGAATGCAACCGAGCAGCGCTTCGCGCAGATGAATCAAGCGTTCGGCCAGGCGCAGCGGCCATTGCGCCGGGCGCAGTTCGACATTTTTCAGCAGCGCCGGCAGCAGACAGACCGCCGACAGATAGGCGCCGAGCAAACCGGCGGCGGAGAAAACGGCGATCTGCGTCAATGCCGGGAACGGGGTCCACGCCAGCGCCAGATAGCCGATGACGCTGGTGATCAGGCTCAGGGTCAGCCCCGGCAAAGTCAGGCGCAGGGCCGGCCAGCTGCGCCAGGGCTTGAGGCTCCAGCTCTTGGACAGATAGTGCAGCGGGTAATCCACGGCGACGCCGATCAGGCTCGAACCGAGCACCAGCGTCATCACATGCATGTGACCGAACAGCACCACGCAGGCCACCGCGCCGAACAGCATGCCCACCAGCACGGGAACGAAGGCCAGCAGCACGCGCCAGCGACGAAACGCCAACAGCAGCAACAGCAGAATCCCGACCGTCGCGCCGCCGCCGACCCAGGTCATTTCGCGGGTGGCCTGTTGTTGGCCGTTAGCCGCATACAGCAGGCCACTGGCGGCAAGCAACTGCACGTCGTTTTTCGCTGCCTGTTCACGGCTGTGCTGGAGCAGATCCGCGACTTGCAGCGGCAGGTTCATGTCGAAGGCGTTGCCGGTGGTGCGCGCCCGCAGCATCACCCAGCTCTTGCCGTCGGCTTCGGCGATCAGTGCGCCGCTGCCGATGTCCAGTTGCACCGCGCCGTGTTTCGGCTGGCTGTTCTGGATGCGCCCGGTCAGGCCCAGCCAATCGTCCTGACTCGGCACCAGGGTAAAGCCGTTGAACGGATCGAACAGCGCCTGCACCCGCTGCTGGATGAACACGTCGGGGTGTTCGCTGAGCAGCTGCCGATCATCCGCCGAGAGCATCGCCAGGCGCCCTTGCAGCAATTGCGTGCGTAGCGCTGGCAAGTCGGCGTGCAGATTCCACTGCACGGTTTCGAACAGACCGCTGGCCTGCCATTGCTCGCCCAATTGCCGGGCCATGGTCAGTGCTTGCTGGCGATCGGCGTGGCCGACCAGTACCAGCATTTCGCGGTTGAGCGGCTCTTGCATACGCTGCTCGGCGCGCAATTCCAGCGCGTCGGGATTGGTCCCGGGCACCAGCTCCATGAGATTGGCCGACAACGGCGCACCGTCGCGCCACTGCCACGCGGCCAGCGCGACGACGGCCAGCAGCAGGCTCAGAAACAGCCAGGGCAGCCTGCGTTCACTCGGCAAAGTCATGTTGCTCCGCTTCGCTCAAGGGTTGCTCGGCGGTGCTGTCCTGCGTGCGCAGCAGGGTGCTGTCGCCCTGGGTTTCCAGCAGTTCGATGGTTTGCACCAGAGCACCGCCGTCGATATTGATTTGCTGGAACACCTGCTTGAGCAGCATCGAACGCGGTGTCAGGGTCAGCTTCCATTGTTGCGCCGTGCCGCTCAGGGCCAGCTCGAAATCCCGTTGCAAACCGCTGCTGTCACCTTGCAGCACAGCCAGGAACAGCCGGTTCTGCTCGGCACCGGCGCTCTTGTTCGGCAGCAGTTGCCAGCCATTGGTGTCACGGCGGGCGATGCCTTTGGCGGTGATGCGGTAGTCCTGTTGCAGCGGGGTTTTCAATAGCCACAGCAAGCCATGCGTTTTCGCGAGGACGAAGCTGCCCTTGCTGATCAGCGGCTGCGGCAGGGCGCGCAGGTGTTTTTCCTGAATGAACTGGCCGTGGATAACGTCCGGTTTCGCCAGTTGTTCGCTGAGCTGTTGCATGTCGAAGGCATGGGCCCATGACGACACGGCCAGCAGCGTCAACGCGCCAAGGCTTTTGAACAACACATTCATCGCAGCATCCTTTCCACGGCATCGGTGAAGACTTTCGGTGAAGCCAGCTGCATCTCGCGGCTGCTGACTTCGACGGCGACCTGCACCGAGCTGGCGCGGGTCAGGCGCTCGCCGGTCTGCAGGTCGGTGATCAGGTAATTGATCTTCAGGCGGTTTTCCCACTCGACCAGACTGGCGCGCACATTCAGCCGTTGACCGAACACCGCGCTGCGCACGTAGCGCAGCTGCAGGTCGATGATCGGCCAGGCGTAACCAGACTCGACCATCTGCGTGTAGTTGTGGCCGATCTTGTCCAGCAGCGCGCAGCGCGCCACTTCCAGGTATTTGACGTAATGGCCGTGCCAGACCACGTGCATGGTGTCGACGTCGAAGAACGGCACCAGAATCTCGGTATCGGCGTGAAGCACTCCGGCACTACGCATGCAGCCTCCAGTGTTGCGCGGCGATGCGTTGCAGGCACAGGCGCAATTCGCCTTCCAGCGCGCGGTCTTCGATGACCGGCGGGAAGTCTTTGCCCAGTTCTGCGTGCATCGCCGCCAGCGCCGGCGGCAGCGGACGCGCATCGAAGGCTTGAGCGCGCAGCCACACGCCCTGATTGGCGGCGAGCAGCGTGGCGGCGGCAACCTGCTCGGTCAGCTCCAGCACGCGAATCGCATCACGGGCGGCGATGGTGCCCATGCTCACCTTGTCCTGGTTGTGGCACTCGGTGGAGCGCGAGAACACGCTGGCCGGCATGGTGTTCTTCAGCGCTTCGGCGGTCCAGGCACTGGTGCCGATCTGCACCGCCTTGAAGCCGTGATTGATCATCGCCCGATCGGCGGGTGCGCCGGACAGGTTGCTCGGCAAGCCGTGGTTGTAGCGTTCGTCGACCAGCAGCGCCAGTTGCCGATCGAGCAGATCGGCGACGTTGGCCACGAGGTTTTTCAGGCTGTCCATGGCGAAGGCGATGTGCCCGCCGTAGAAGTGCCCGCCATGCAGAACGCGCTCGGCTTCGGCATCGATAATCGGGTTGTCGTTGGCACTGTTCAGTTCGGTTTCGATGAAACCGCGCAGCCAGTTCAGGCTGTCCGCCAGCACGCCGAGCACATGCGGCGCGCAACGCAGCGAGTAACGATCCTGCAGACGATGCAGCGGCGCGGTTGGCGCGTCGATCGCCAGATCCTTGCGCAGCCACGCGGCCACCTGCATCTGCCCCGGATGCGGCTTGGCGGCGAACAGGCGCTCGTCGAAGTGCTCCGGATTGCCCTGCAGCGCGACGACGTTGAGTGCGGTGATGCGGGTGGCCAGTCGCAGCAGATAATCGGCGCGGGCGAAGGCGAGGCAGGCGAGGCCAGTCATCACCGCCGTGCCGTTCATCAGCGCCAGCGCTTCTTTCGGGCGCAGTACCAATGGCGTCCAGCCGAGTTCGCGATGCACATCGGCAGCCTGCCGACGCTCGCCGCGGAACATCACTTCGCGCTCGCCGGACAGGGTCGCGGCGACGTAGGACAGCGGGGTCAGATCGCCGCTGGCGCCAACCGAGCCTTCCTCGGGAATCAGCGGCAGGATGTCGTATTCGAGAAATGCATGCAGACGCTCCAGCAGCTCCACGCGCACCCCGGAGACGCCGTGACACAACGACTGCAAACGCGCTGCCAGCACCGCGCGGGTGGCTTGCGCGTCGAGCAGCTTGCCGAGGCCGCAACCATGGAAAGTATAGAGATGACGCGGCAGCGCCTCGACGTGATGCAGCGGTACCGCGACCACGCAGGAATCGCCGTAACCGGTGGTGACGCCGTAGATCACCCCTTCTTTGTCCAGCAGCGAATCGAGAAAACGCGCGCCCTTGGCGATGCGCTCGCGATAGTCGGCGTCAGCCTGCAACTGCACGGGCGCCTGACGGTTGGCCAGGGCCAGCACGTCTTCGATGCGCAGAGGGCGTTCGCCGAAGGTTACCGGCTCATGGGTTGGCGTCGTCATCGGTCTTCCAGAAAGGGTAAAAGTTGAACCATTGCTGTGGGGCTTCGAGGCAATAGTGACTCAGGCGCTGCGCGTAGCGGGTGGCCCACTGATGAATGACCTGCTCGCGCTCGCGGCGTGTCCACACCACCGCGTCGGCGAACGGTTCGAGAGTCAGGCGATAGTGGCCTTCAGGTTGCTTGAGGCACATCAGCAGATTGACCGGGCACTTGAGCAGGCCGGCCAGCAACCACGGGCCTTGCGGAAACGGCGCCGGGTGGCCGAGAAAATCCACAGTGACACTGCGCCCGCCGTGCAGCGGCACGCGGTCACCGGCGATCGCCAGCCACTCGCCGCGCTCCAGGCGTTCGTGCAGTTGCAGCATGATCACCGGGTCGAGTTCGCTGACCTGGATCAGGCGCAGGTTGGTCGCCCCGGCCTCACCAAGCAGGCGGTTGAACTGCTCGGCGTGCTTGGTGTGCACCAGCACGTTCATGGTGACCTTTTCGCCGATCTCCGCCAACGCCCGGCACACTTCGAGATTGCCCAGATGCGCGCCGACCAGCAGTTGTCCGCGACTGCCGCGCAACTGCTTGCGCAGCAGCGCCGGGTCGATGATTTCGATCTGTTCGATGCTCAGTTTGCCGTTCCACACATCGAGCTTGTCGAGCAGCGAATCGGCGAATGTCATGAACTGGCCGAATACCCGCCAGTGGCTCGGGCGCAGGTCGGCACGCTGACTCCACTCGGCCAGACGCTGCTGGTACTGCCAAGCGCTGCGCCGGGCGATGCGGCCGAACAGGAAAAAATACAGCACGATGGCGTACAGCAACGGACTCAGCAGGCGCCGGCCAAGCACTTTGGCGGCGAATGCGGTGAATTTCATCAGCAGGAAACTGCCGCGTTCTTCGCGGTCGGCCCAGTGCTTGTTGTCGACTTCTTCGCTCATGGTTTCCACCGCCGCCAGAGGATCAGCGGCCAACGCAGCAACATGCCGAAAAACAGCCGCGTGTGCATGCTGGAGATCAGCGCGTTGTCGTGGAACAGGCGAAAGTGCGACACGCCGTCCAGCGGGTAATGCACGCTGGTCTGCAGCCAGCGCATCGGCTGATTGCGCCAGGCCAGGCGCACGAGAATGTCCGAATCGAAATCCATGCGTTTGCCCACCTTGGCCGAGTCGATCACTGCCAGGGTTGGCGCCAGCGGGTAAACGCGAAAGCCGCACATCGAATCGCGAATCTGCAACGACAGGCTGTTGATCCACACCATTACGTGGGTCAGATAGCGCGCGTACAAACGTCCTTTCGGCACGCTCTCGTCAAACAGCGGATAGCCGCAGATCATCGCCTCCGGATAAGCGCGGGATTCGGCGACGAAGCGCGCGACATCGTGCAAATCGTGCTGGCCGTCGGCATCGACCTGCAAGGCATGGCTGTAGCCCAGGCGCGAGGCTTCGCGCAGACCGGTCATCACCGCGCCGCCCTTGCCCTGATTGGCGGTCAGGCGCACCAGGTGCACGTTATCGCATTCGGCCAGAGCGTCGAGGATTTTTGCGCAGGAGGGCTCGCTGGCGTCGTCCACCAGAATGCATGGCAGACCTTGCGCGAGCAGAGCATCGACCACGGTGCCGATTGCGGTTTCGTGGTTGTAGACCGGGATCACGGCGCAAGGGTTATGCATGGAATACATCCCCTCGCCACAGGTTATGCATTGCCAACTCCTAGCAGGATTCGGCCGCTGGAACAGGTCGCCGTGTCATTGCGATAAGCGAAATACAGTTTGCTGCGCTCCGGATCGAAACGCAGGTGTAACTGGATTTCATCGCCGGGGCGCACCAGTTGCTGGAACTTCAGCACTTCCATGCCGGCAAACGGGCCGGTCAGGTTGAGCAATTGGCGACCCAGGTTCAATGCCCATTCCACCTGCACCACACCAGGTAAAACCGGCGCCTTGGGGAAGTGCCCGCTGAAGTAGGCCAGATCCGGCGGCACGCTGAGTTGCAGGCTCCACTCACCTTCGGTTTCGCTTTGTTCCAGCACTTCGGGCGCTTTTGGTCGTGCGGCCAAAAGCAACGCTTCGACGTCGGCTTGCGCCAGTTTGCCCTGGCTGTTGAATGGCATTTGCCGCAGCAGGCGCCAGCGTCGGGGCAGGGCGAGGGCTTCGCAATGCTGACTCAGATGTTTGCGCAGTATTTCGGTCAGGCCACGGCGGCCGTGCTCGCGCAGGGCGAACAGGCCAGACTCGCTGAGTACCAGCAGCGCACCGAGCGAGGCGCGGTTTTCCTGCACGACACCGAGGCGCGCTTCAGCGACCCAGTCGTGATCGATCAGAGCCTGTTCGAGCATCGGCAGCGAGATGCGTTTTTCTTCCAGTTTGACGATGCGGTCGAGCCGCCCCAGCAGTTCGAAGCGACCGTCAGCGGCAATGCGCGCGGCGTCGGCGCTGTGTTCGATGTGGCCGGCAGGCAGATAAGGCGAGGCGATCAGCAGGGCGCCGTCGCTGTCCTGGCTCAGTTCGACGCCGGCGAACGGCTGCCATAACGACTCGCCCTGGCGCCAGGCGATGCCGCCGGTTTCCGAACTGCCGAGGATTTCCGTCGGCCATTGCTGCAAGCGCTGTTGCAGACTTTGCGCGGCCTCCAGCGGCAACGCGCCACCGGAAGAAAATACCCGGCGCACGGCCCTCAAGGCCGGCCAGTCGAGGTTGTCGCCCATGCGCTTGAGCAGCGCCGGGCTGGCGACCCAGGCAAAGGTCGGGTGCTCGCGGCTGGCGCGCTGCAAGTCTTCGGAAAACGCCAGTTGCCGGCGCACGAATGGACGTCCGGCGCACAACGGCCACAACACGCGAAACAGCAGACCGTAGATGTGTTGCGTGGCGACACTGCCGATGATGCAAGCCTCACCGAGGTCTGCGCCCCACAGCTGCTCCAGCGCCTCGACTTCATTGGCCAATTGACGCAGGGTCTTGTCGATGCGCTTGGGCTCGCCGCTGGAGCCGGAGGTGCACAGGCTCAGTCGGCATTGATCGAGATCCAGTTCGGCGCCGGGTAAACCCGGTTGAGTGAAGTCATCGAGCTGCGCGTCGCCCGGCTGATCGGTCAGCCACAGATCGACTTCAGGGGACCAGCGCTGACGCGTCTGTGCTTGCAGGTCTGCCGGCAGCAACACGCTGACGCCGGCGCGCCACGCGCCAAACAGGGCGATGGCGAGGTCGGCGGCATCTTCCAGGTGCACGGCCAGGTGTTTCACGCCTTGGCCTTGCAGGCCAGCGGCAACGCTCAGGGCCTGCGCGTGCAACTGCGCGTGATCGAGAGCCGGCGCCTGGCAGATCGCCCGTGCCGGCAGTGTCTTGAGCAACAGCTGCTCAAGTTTTATCCAATTCATGTACGGCCTCTTACCCGTTGTCGTATCAGCCATTCAATGGCAAACATCAGGCCGATCAATCCGTAGGAGATCAGGCCGGTGTACAACATCCACCAATCCAGCGGCGCCCACAGGGTGAGGAGGGCGGCGCACAAACCGTTGCAGAAGAAAAACACGCTCCAGGCCAGCGTGACCTTGCGTGTGTAGCGAACGGCAACCTCCGGCAGCTCCGGCTCGCGCAAGCGCGCCAGACGCTCGACCATCGGCGGGCCGTATTTCAGGCTCACGCCGAACAGCACCAGCATGAACGCGCTGATCAGCACCGGGTACCAGCGCAGCAATTGCGGGCTGTCGAATACCGCCAGCAACAGGCAGAACGCGATCGCTACGCAGGCCATCCACAGGCTGCCGGGCTTGCGTTCGCCGGTCAGGGCGCGCGCCAGCCACAGGCTGCCCAGCAGCAGCGCAAATTGCCACGGGGCGAAATGCTCCATGCCGAAATACACCGCGAAGGGGTACAGCAGACCGGCCAGCAGCAGGCCGAGGCCGATCAGTCGGCTCATGCGGCCGGTTGAACCAAGCGGTAGACCGCCTCGACCACGTCACCGACAGTGCGCACCGATTTGAATTCGTCGGCGGCGATTTTGTAGCCGGTCTGGCGCTTGATGTGATCGATCAGGTCGACGGCATCGATGCTGTCGATTTCCAGATCCTGATACAGATTGGCGTCCATGCTTACACGGGCCGGATCCAGTTCGAACAGCTCGACCAGGGCATCGCGCAGGGTGTTGAAAATATCGTCACGAGTTTGCATGGTCCGGTCTCAAGCTGCCTGTTTTGCCGTGACGAATGCCGCAAGGCTGGCCACGTTGGTGAAATGGTTGCGGGTGTCTTTGGCATCGGCGTCAATCTTGATGCCGTATTTTTTCTGGATCGCCAGGCCCAGTTCCAGTGCGTCCACGGAATCCAGGCCGAGGCCTTCGCCGAACAATGTCTGCTCGTCGCCGATGTCCTCGGGGCTGATGTCTTCGAGGCCGAGGGCCTCGATGATCAGCAGTTTGATGTCACGCACCAGGCTAGCGGTGTTCAGTTCGCTCATCTGCGGCGAGCTCCTTAATGAAATAGTCATGCAAATAATCGTTGAGCTTGCGCGAGGCCTGCGGTGCGGGGCCTTGCGCGGCGAAGGTCTGTGGGTCTATATCGGCCCCCACGCGAAAACTGAAGTGCACGCGGCGATGGGGGATGCGATACCACGGCTCGGCTTTGGTCAGGGTGGTCGGGCTGACCTTGATGATCACCGGGGTAACGATTTTCGCACCGCGCAAGGCAATCGCCGCCGCCCCCCGATGAAAGGCCGGCGCCTGCCCCGGCCGGGTGCGCGTGCCTTCGGGGAATATGATCAGGGTCTGGCCGTCCTGCAACGATTGCGCAGCGGCATCGAGCATATCCATGCTGCCGTCATTGCTGATGTACTCGGTGCGGCGCAGCGGGCCACGGGTGAAGGGGTTTTCCCAGAGGGTCTTCTTCACCACGCAATTGGCGTGGCGCACCAGACCGATGAGAAACACCACATCGATCAGCGACGGGTGGTTGGCGATGATCATCTGCCCCGGCCGGCCAAGTCGTTCGGCGCCCTCGATGTCGTAGGTGAGCACGCCGGTGCGCGCCATGAACCGCACGAAAAACCAGAACAGTCGGCTGACCGTACGCCGGGCGCGCAGGCGATGTTCAAGTGCGTCACCGGGCAGGCAACCGAGCAGCGGAAATACCAGCAGGCGCAGACACAGCCCGCCGAGCCCGAACAAGGCGAAGCTCGCAGCAGTGGCCAGCAGGCGCCAGTAATAGGCGTCGCGGTGTTTGGCGGTCACGGGTTGCGATGCCAGGTCCATACACGATTTTTCCACGCATGTTGGCAATCAGGTTGCTGGCCGAGCAGGGTCCGCAGCAGGTTGAGCGCGTGCGGCCAGTGCGCCTTTGACCGGGTTTCGGTGCTGCTGTTCAGGGTCAGCCGCCAGTCGGTACCCGGCGTCAGCAACAAACCGAGCGCGTAAGGGAATGGCACATCATCGACCCACTGTGAGTACGCCTCGGGTGGTTGCTCTTCGGTAATCACCAGCAGCACCGCCGGGGCGCCCTCAGCAAGCAGTGCCGCCGCTTCGAGCATGCCATGTTCCAGACCGTCGCCAGCGGCAGCGAGGGCGGTCATTTCGCTGGTTTCGCCGCGCATGATCGACCACAAACCGATGATCGCGTTATGCACCGAAAGGCTGAACTGGGTCGGCGACAGAGGTTGTTCGGTGGCCAGATCGCGGAGGATTTCAAACGTGCGAGGGGTTTCACCGTGCCGCGAGACGAACACCAGCGGCAGATTGTTCCTTCCGTCGGCCAGCGGCCAGCCAACGCTGAAGGCCATCCGCGCCAGACGGCTGAGGCGGCGGCGTTGCATGGCCGGCAGAAACGACACATCGGGCGCGGCATCACTGCTCTGGAGCACGACCGGTTGTCGGCTCCAGGCCTGCCAGGCGTCCACGCTGTCGAGCCCCGGGGCCCACGCGCGCCATTGGGCGATGTTGAAGTTGATCACGGACATTCATCCCGCCCCTGCGGGCTTTCGTTGACGCGTTGAGTCGCCAGCGCCGCAGCAGGCTTGGCTTGGCGCAGGGCGCCGGGTGGCGCGCATTATCCCGGTGCGACGGGTGTGTAGCAAATGTTGGTTACATTTTGCCCAACAAAATGTACCGAGCGGTTCGTCAGGTGGCTATCACTTGGCCATTATCCATATTCCCCGCGGCCTGTCTGTCAGGAGTCTCTGCGATGGCTGGCGGTTTTTTCCATGGCTGAGCGTCGATATTTACACCTGACGGCGTAGTCCATGTCCGTGAAGGTAGCGAAGCGCAGTCACCGGCAACTACACTCGGTCATTCTTTGATACACGGAGGTTTGGTCATGCGGCGCGTGGTGTTCAATCAGAAAGGTGGCGTAGGCAAATCCAGCATCGCCTGCAATCTGGCGGCGGTCAGCGCCAGCGAGGGTTATCGCACGTTGTTGGTCGACCTCGATGCCCAAGCCAATTCCACTCAGTATCTGACCGGGCTCACTGGCGACGACATCCCCATGGGCATCGCCGATTTCTTCAAACAGACGCTGTCCTCCGGGCCGTTCTCGAAAAAGAATCAGGCAGACATCTACGAAACGCCGTTCGACAACCTGCACATCATTACCGCCACTGCCGAGCTGGCCGATCTGCAGCCCAAGCTCGAGGCGAAACACAAGATCAACAAGCTGCGCAAGTTGCTCGATGAGCTGGCCGAGGATTACGACCGGATCTATCTCGACACCCCGCCTGCGTTGAATTTCTATGCGGTATCGGCGCTGATTGCGGCGGATCGGGTGTTGATTCCTTTCGACTGCGACAGTTTCTCCCGTCAGGCGCTGTACGGGCTGATCGCCGAAATCGAGGAATTGAAGGACGACCACAACGAAGGCTTGGAAGTCGAAGGCATTGTGGTCAATCAGTTCCAGGCGCGGGCCAGCCTGCCACAGCAGATGCTCGATGAGCTGATCGCTGAGGGCTTGCCGGTGCTGCCGGTGTATCTGAGCAGTTCGGTGCGCATGCGCGAGTCGCACCAGGCCAGCATGCCGCTGATCCACCTCGATCCACGGCACAAACTGACCCAGCAGTTTGTTGAACTGCACAATCTGCTGGAAGGCCACTGATTCCCCGAATGACACGCAAATTCCTAATGTGGGAGCGAGCCTGCTCGCGAATAGGCCGGCACATTCAATATCAGCGCTGAATGATCGGCCGCCTTCGCGAGCAGGCTCGCTCCCACAGGATGATCTGGTTGTGTCAGATGCCTTGGCTACGCAACCACGCCATCAACTGCGGCAACGGAAACGCACCACTCTGGCGCGCCACCTCCCTGCCGTTTTTAAACAGAATCAGACTCGGAATCGAGCGAATCCCCAACTGTGCCGACAACTGCTGGTTCGCCTCGCTGTCGAGCTTGGCCAGTCGACACTTGCCCGCCAACTGCGCCGCGGCCTGTTCAAACACCGGCGCGAACGACTTGCACGGCCCGCACCAGTCGGCCCACACATCTACCAGCAATGGCAGATCACCCTTGATCTGACTGGCGTAATCAGCTTGCTTGAGATCGAACGGTTTGCTCAACAGCACTGCAGACTTGCAGCGCCCGCATTTGGGCTGGTCAGCCAAGCGCTCGGCGGGGATGCGGTTAAGGCCATTGCAGGTGGGGCAGGGGATGAGGAGTGGGGTCGTCATGAGCGGAGTCCAAAAGAGAGCTGATGAAAGGTAGTTGGAGACGTTTGCTCATATTTTCAATCGTGCACGGTTCGAGGTTAGACCTAGGCTGAGATTTACCGGACGCGCCGTCGGTCTGTCTGCCTCTATCGCACATTGCGATAATCGCGCCCTTCGATTACTTTCCATAGCAGAATGCGATAAGGATGTTGCATGCATGTGTTTAGCGAAAAACCCATCAGAGAGGCCAAGGAAAAATGGCCACAATCCGCGAGCGCACTGGCGCAGTGGTTTCGACTGGCAAAGAGAAGCTGTCCCAACGACTTCGCGGCGATGAAATCGATATTTCCTGCGATCGACAAGGTGGGCCAATTTCATGTCTTTGACCTGGGCGGCAATAAGCTGCGACTGATAGCCTTCGTCAGTTATCGATCGCAGAGGTTGTACATAAAATATGTTCTGGATCATCGCGAATATGATCGGGGCAAATGGAAGGAAGGGAAGGTATGAGCATTTTGATCAAGACAGTGGCCGAGCACTGGGAATATGTCGCTCCGCTGGTTCGAAAGCCGAAGAGCGAGGAGGATTATGACGCCTTGGTGCGGGCGGTCGATGAGATACTCGAAATAACCGGGGAAGATGAGTCGCATCCATTGATGAGTCTTTTGGACATCATCGGTGACTGGATCGAGGAATGGGATCGCACTCATCATCCGATGGCTGAAGCGAGCGGCGAAGAAGTGCTCGGCTATATGATGCGCGAACACGGCCTCACTCAGAGCGACCTTCCTGGCGTGGGTACTCAATCCGTCGTTTCAGAGATTTTGAGCGGGAAGCGAAAGCTCAACCTCCGCCAGATCCGCTGGCTCGCTGAACGTTTCAATGTACCGATCGAAGTGTTCATCTGAATCGACTCACGACGAACAACTGATCTCCAAATGCTTGCCCCACTCCGGTGGCCGCTCGGCGTAACCTTCCATTCCCGGCTGTTCCTCGAACGGCTTGCTCAACACCGCATGCAGGCGGCGTACTTCGGTGTAGTCGCCTTGCTCGGCAGCATCAATGGCTTTTTGCGCCAGGTAATTGCGCAGGATATACAGCGGATTGACCGCGTGCATCCGCGCGCGGCGTTGTGCCTGATCGGCATCGCCGTCGCGAGCCACCCGGGCGACGTAGCGTTCGGCCCAGGCATCGAAACCCTTGATATCGACGAAGTCATCGCGCAGGCGGGCAATGGCCGGTTCGGCTGAATCTTCACCGAGGCGGCGGAAGAACAGTGTGTAGTCGACGCCGCTGTTCTGCATCAGTTGCAGCAGGTTTTCCAGCAGTTGCTGGTCATCGTCCTCGGCGGTGGTGAAGCCGAAGCGGCGGCGCATCAGGTCGAGATAGTGCGCCTGGAACAGCGGCAGGTACAGGCCGAGGGTTTCACGCAGGGCCTCGACGCTGATGAACGGCGTCAGTGCCTGGGCAAGGGCGCTGAGGTTCCACTGGCCGACCGGCACCTGATTGCTGAACGAGTAGCGGCCCTGATCATCGGAGTGGTTGCAGATGAAATGCGCGTCGAAGTCATCGAGGAAAGCGAACGGGCCGAAGTCGAAGGTGATGCCGAGGATCGACATGTTGTCGGTGTTCATCACGCCATGGCAGAAGCCATAAGCCTGCCACTTGGCGATCAGTTCGGCGTTGCGCTCGACGATCTCGCGGAACATCGCCAGATACGGTTCCGGTTGCTCAAGGCATTCGGGGAAGTGCATCGCCAGCACATGCTCAGCGAGCTGTTTCTGCTGCTCGGGGCGTTTGGTGTAGTAGAAATATTCAAAGTGGCCGAAGCGGATATGGCTCGGCGCCAGGCGCAGCACCATCGCCGCGCGTTCCTGCTTTTCACGCCAGACGGGCGTGTCGGAGCCGATCACGCAGGCGGCCCGGGAAGACGGAATGTTCAACGCGTACAGCGCTTCGGAAGCGAGAAATTCGCGAATCGAGGAACGCAGCACCGCGCGGCCATCGCCCATGCGCGAAAACGGTGTTTGTCCGGCGCCCTTGAGGTGCAAGTCCCAATGCTCGCCGGCGTTGTTGTAGACCTCGCCCAGCAGCAAACCGCGGCCGTCACCCAGTTGCGGGGTATAGCCGCCGAACTGATGCCCGGAATACACCATCGCTCGGGGTTCGGCGTCGGCCCAGAGTTTGTGGCCGCCGAACAGTTGCGCGAATTCTTCGGTTTCGGCGCTGGCCGCATCGAGATCCAGCAGAGCCAGGGCGGCCGGGCTGGCGACCACCAGACGCGGGTTGTCGATCGGCTCCGGCAGTACGTGCGCAGAGAACGCGTCGCCGAGACGGGCGAAGCGGTTGTCGAAAGTCAGTTCGTCGAGGGCTTTCACGGGCCGGCTCCAGCAGAATGTCCGAGCATTCTGCTGGGATCATGACGGTTAGTCGAGTTTGCCCGGCGGCGGTTCCGACAACGGTTTCTGCCCGTCGACGACCGGCACGATGGTTTTGTTCTCCGGTTCCACCGGCACCATCTTGTATTCCTGGCCGTGCAGATTCTTCAGATAAACCTCCATCTGCCGGAACGAGATGTTGATGTGCTGCTTCTTGAACTCGCGGTTGATGAAGCGGTTGACCTCGTCGAGCACCGGGTTACGGTCACCCAGATCGCGCACATGCATGCGCAGTTCGTGGTCGAGGGTGCTTTCGCCGAAGTTGAGGAAGTACACGTGCGGCTCCGGCTCCTTCAGCACGCGCGGATTCTCCCGGGCCGCCTTGAGCAGCAACTCCTTGACCAGATCCAGATCCGAGCCGTAGTCGACGCCGAGTTTCAGCGTGACGCGGGTGATGGTGTCGGTCAGCGACCAGTTGATCAGTTGCCCGGTAATGAACGTTTTGTTCGGGACAATGATGTCCTTGCGGTCGAAGTCGGTGATGGTCGTGGCGCGGATGCGGATCTTGCTCACCGTGCCCGACAGGTTGCCGATGGTGATGGTGTCGCCGATCCGCACCGGGCGTTCGAAGAGGATCATGATGCCGGAGATGAAGTTGGCGAAGATCTCCTGCATACCGAAACCGAGGCCCACCGACAGCGCCGCCACCAGCCATTGCAGCTTGTCCCAACTGACGCCGAGGGTCGACAGGGTGGTGACGAAGCCGACGCCGGCAATCACGTAGGACAGCAGCGTGGTTGTCGCATAAGCGCTGCCCTGGGCCAGGTTGAGCTTGGACAGCACGAACACTTCGAGCAGGCCGGGCAAGTTGCGCGCGAGGGCGAAGGTAATGCCGATGATGATCAGCGCGCCGAGCATGTCGCCGATGCTGATCGGCACCATGCTCATGTTGGCGCCGGTGCCGCTGGTGTATTCGTAGAGGGTGATGTTGTCCAGATACGAGAACACCGAAATCAGGTCCGACCAGACCCAGTACAGCGCCGCGATGAAACCGCCGAGCAGGGCCAGACGGATCAGGCGCAGGGACTGTTCGTTGACCTTCTCGATGTCCAGCGTCGGCTCTTCGATCACCGCTTCGCCGTCGCCGGCCTCTTTCGCCGCCTGCCGTTTCGCCAGCGCGCGCTGGTAAGCCAGACGCCGCGCGGCAACGCTCAGGCCACGCACAAAGGTGGCTTCGATGACCAGCCAGAACATCAGCAGGTACAAGGTATTGATCAAGCGGTCGCTGAGTTTCAGCGCGGTGTAGTAGTAGCCGAAGCACACCGCAACGAACAGGGCGATCGGCAGCAGAGTGAACATCACCCCGACGGCTTTGCGAAACAGCGAAGCATTCTGGTGCGTCGGGCTGCTGATCAACAGGCGACTGAGCAGCCACGCCATCAAGGCGTAGCAGGTCAGCACCACCGGCATGCCAAGCACGTCATCGGCCAGCGCCGCCGGTTGCAACTCGGCAACCGCCACCACCGCGACCAACGCCATCACTACCAAGCCGAGTCGACGTACCCAGCCCTGAAGGAACTCGACCTGCGGTTTCTCCCAGCGGAAGTGCAATTCCGCCACGCCGCCCGGCGCAAGGATCCGGTAAGCGGTGTAGAACACCAGCCAGGCCTGACCCATCTGCAACAGCGCTGCGCCCATATTGGCGTTCTGCCCGCGCGCGTCGATCTGCAAGGCCAGACCGCACAGCGCCAGACCCAGCGCCACCGGCATCGCCAGCAAAATATTGATCAGGATTGCCTGCGGCGTGTGCCATTGGCTGTCGCGCTTGAAGTGGCCGATGTCCTGGTGAACCTTGTTGAGTCTTCCGTACAGCGCCTTGCGTCGCCACAACAGGGCGCCGATCAGCAACGCCAGCGGCAGGAACAACAAGGGGCGCTGGGTCAGGCCGTCGGTCAGTTCGCTCAGGCTCGACGCCCAAGGCAGGGTGTTGACCTGCCGCTCCAGCCGCTCCGGCACACCGCGCATCCATTCCACGTCCAGAGGCTTGTTGCTGGGGATCCAGAACATCTGTTCGTCGAGGGTCGCGCGCAGGCTCTGCGCAGTGCTGAGCAATTGTTTCTGATTGAGCTGCAGGGTGATCGACTCATTGAGCATCGCGCTCAATTCGCGGTTCAGCCGCTCGAGCAGATCGGCGCGAGTGTTGGCCAGATCGAGCAGGCTCTTGCGCAACTGCGGGGTGACCTGCTCCGGCGGCTGCGTGGCCAGCAGATTGTCGACATAGGTCGCCGGGTTGCTGAGCAGTTCGCGTTGCTGGCTGACGTCGAATTGATAGAGGCGAATATCGGCAATCTGATCGGCGAGGTCACGGTCGACCTTCAAATGGGGAAGTGCCTGTTTTTGTTTGTAGAGAATCTTGGACAGGAGCAGGCTGCCCTTCAACACGTTGATCTGCTCGTCCAGCGCTGAATCGCTCTGGGTCAGGGTGTCGAGTTGCTGTTTGGTCTGCAGGTTCTGCTGCGTGACTTCGTTGAGACGGTCGGTGCTCTTGAGCAAATAGTCGGAAAGCTTGAGGTTGGTTGCACTCTCGCTCGCCAGCAGGCTGCTGCCCCCGGCCTTCTGCGCTTCGATCGATTGCTGGGTAACGGTTTCCTGCGACTGCGCCAGACGCTTCTGGTTGATCAGGGTCTGCAGTTCCTGGATTTCGCGGTCGAGGCGATCGGATTTCTCCGAGAGCAAGTCATGCTGAGCGTTCCCCAGATCCTGCAACTGGGTGTTGCCGGCCAGTTCCTGACGGCGCAGCGGAATCAACGCATTGAGTGCGGCCAGTTCGGCATTCAACTGGTCGCGCTGTTCGGCGGTGACCGTTTTGCCGGTGTCCTTGCCGGACTTGAGGATGGTGTTGATCTGCTGGATGCGCGTCTGGCTGGCGGAAATCTCTGCCTGAGCACGTTCGGGACGAGTCTGCGCGGTGATGATCAGGCTGTTGGCTTCGGCCAGGGCTTTTTGCAGATCGCTTTGCTGGGTCGAGCGATCGGTGAGGATCTGCTCCAGTTGCTGGATCGACTCCTTCGGAAAACGCTGGGCTACCGGCACCGGCGCGGTAGCCTTGAGGCGGCTCAGTTCGCGGGTGTTTTCAATCGTCAGCTTCGGCGCATTGGCCAGCTGACGCTTGAGATCGATCAGCTTCTGCTCGTAATCACGCTCGTTATTGAGCTGATTGAGGGTGTTCTGCAGGACGGTCTGCAAAGTCTTCTTGTCGGCGTCCGGCAGTTTGCTGTCGGCCAGCTTGTCGAGGCTGGCCTGCACGGCGTCGCTGGACGGTGGTTCGGCAGCATGCAGCGGGCCGACGACAAGACTGAGGCCCAGCAGGGCCGCGGCGAAAAAGGAGCGCAGGGTAGGCATAGAGACCGGTCAAGCAAGTGAGAGTGGAGGCAGTTTAGAGGAAGAGTCCGGGGCCCGGGCGACTTCCTTCGGGGAATCTGACGCCCACTTTGCCGATCTTGTTCCCGTCCATGACCGCGACCGTCCAGTGGGTATTGTTCCACTCCACCTGGTCACCGACGATGGGTGCGCCCCCGACTTTCTGGGCGATGAATGCCCCCAGCGTCATGTCCGGATCGATGCCTTCGGCCGGCAAGCCATACAGCGCTGCAACCGCTTTAAGCTGGGCGTCTCCTTCGAGCACGAAGTCGCCAAAGAAACGCAGGTCGAGGCCGCGTTGCGGCGCCTGGCTGAACAGTTTGCCGAGGGCCGACAAGTTGTGTTCATGGCCAATAACACACAGCAAATCATCGACTTCCAGCACCGTACTACCCGACGGATGGAGCAGTTGCTGGCCACGAAACAGTGCCGCGATGCGTGTGCCTTCGGGCATTTTCAGTTCACGCAGGGGCGAACCGATGCACCATTTCTCGGCGCCGAGCTTGTAAACGAACAGTTCCCACTCGCTGGTCACGTGCACTTCCAGCGCCGCCCGGGAGATCGGCGCGGGTTCTGGCGGCACCGTCACCTTGAGCAGCTTGGCCACCCACGGCAGGCTCGTGCCCTGCACCAGCAGCGACACCAGCACGATGAAGAACGCGAGATTGAAGTAGAGCTGCGCTTGCGGCAGCCCGGCCATCAGCGGGAATACCGCGAGAATGATCGGCACCGCGCCGCGCAGACCGACCCAGGAAATAAAGGCTTTTTCGCGACCGTGGAAGGCCTTGAACGGCAGCAGACCGACCATCACCGACAGCGGCCGCGCGAACAGGATCATCCACAGCGCCAGACCGAGGGCGGGCAGGGCGATCGGCAGCAGATCATGGGGCGTGACCAGCAGCCCCAGCACCAGGAACATGCCGATCTGCGCCAGCCAGGCCATGCCGTCGAGCATGTGCAGAATGCCGTGGCGGCTGCGCACCGGGCGGTTGCCGATCACCAGACCGCACAGGTACACGGCGAGAAAGCCGCTGCCATGCAGGGCGTTGGTCAGCGCGAACACCACCAGGCCGCCGGCGATGATCAGAATCGGGTACAGGCCGGCCGCGAGGTTGATGCGGTTGACCAGTTGCAACATTACCCAGCCGCCGCCCAGACCGATCACGCCACCAATGCCGAATTCGCGGATCAGGTGGGTCAGCAGGCTCCAGTGCAGGCCGGTCTGGCCGCTGGCGAGCATATCGATCAGGGTAACGGTTAGAAACACCGCCATCGGGTCGTTGCTGCCGGATTCGATTTCCAGGCTGGCGGTGACCCGCTCGTTCAGCCCTTTGCCGCCGAGCAACGAGAACACCGCAGCGGCGTCGGTCGAACCGACGATGGCGCCGATCAGCAGGCCCTGAATCAGATTGAGGTCGAACAGCCACGCCGCGGCCATGCCGGTCAGCCCGGTAGTGATCAATACACCGACCGTGGCCAGCGACAGCGCCGGCCATAACGCCACGCGGAAACTCGACACCCGCGTGCGCAAACCGCCGTCGAGCAGGATCACCGCCAGAGCGAGGTTGCCGACCAGATAGGCCGTCGGGTAGTTATCGAAAATGATCCCGCCACCATCGACCCCGGCACTCATGCCGACCGCGAGGATGATGACCAGAATCGGAATGCCGAGACGTGAAGAAAGCGAGCTGACAAGAATGCTTGCGCCTACCAGCAACGCGCCGATCAAGAACAGGCTGTTGATGGTCGTCGCATTCAAAGGCAGTACTCCAGAAGCGTAAAGACGGGGGCACAAACTGACCATGCAGTCTGCGTGCCAGCGATTCTAACCTGTTGAAATGTGATGCTGTCAAAAAGGATTTCAGAAGGGCATCAGAATTTGAGTTCGACACGGCATTGCTGCCCCTCACCCTAGCCCTCTCCCGGAGGGAGAGGGGACTGATCGAAGTGAATGTGCCTGCTGCGGCGCCCTGAACTACCGAGTCGAACGGGCATTTCGAAAGCCCCCCGATCTGCTCCCTTCCCCCTCGCCCCCTTGGGGGAGAGGGCTGGGGTGAGGGGGTAGCTTTTGATCTTGCGTTGGTTACAGGCTGAACCGCCCAACCATGTTGTTCAGATCCAGCGCCAACCGCGACAGCTCGTTGCTCGCCGCACTGGTCTGACTCGCGCCGGTCGCCGATTGCACCGACAGATCACGGATGTTGACCAGATTGCGGTCGACTTCCCGCGCCACCTGCGCCTGCTCTTCGGCGGCGCTGGCGATGACCAGGTTGCGCTCGTTGATTTCGACGATGGCGCTGTTGATCGTGTCCAGCGACATCCCCGCGCCTCGGGCGATGTTCAAGGTCGATTCGGCGCGCTCGGTGCTGTTGCGCATCGAATCCACGGCGTGTTCGGTGCCGCTCTGGATGCTGCCGATCATGCGTTCGATTTCGCTGGTCGACTGTTGAGTGCGATGGGCCAGCGCGCGCACTTCGTCCGCCACAACGGCGAAACCACGACCGGCCTCACCGGCGCGGGCCGCTTCGATCGCTGCGTTCAATGCCAGCAGGTTGGTCTGGTCGGCCAGGCCACGGATCACGTCGAGCACCTTGCCGATGTCGCGGGATTCATTGGCCAGGTCGCCGATCAGCGAAGCCGTGCTCTGCACATCGGCGCTCATGCGTTCGATGGCGCTGACGGTTTCCTGCACCAGATCACGACCGTCGCCCGCCGAAGTGGTGGCGTTTTTCGAGGCTTCCGAAGTGCTGACCGCGTTGCGCGCGACTTCTTCGACGGCACTGGTCATCTCGTTGACGGCAGTGGCCGCCTGCTCGATTTCGTTGTTCTGCTGGGTCAGGCCGCGAGCACTTTCGTCGGTGACGCTGTTCAACTCTTCAGCGGCGGAGGCCAGCTGCGTGGCCGACCCGGAAATGCGCTGCAGGGTGTCGCGCAGCTTCGATTGCATCTTGGCCATCGCCGCCAGCAGGCGCCCGGCTTCATCTTCGCCATCGACATGGATCGGCTGGGTCAGGTTGCCTTCGGCGATGGTTTCCGCCGCTTCGAGTGCCTTGGAAATCGGTTTGGTAATGCTCACGGTCAGCAGCCAGGCGAACAGCAAGGTCAAGCCGCTGGCGATCACCAGCAGAGTGACGACCAGATCGAACGACATCGAGTACTGATCCTTGGCGCCCTGATCGGTTTCGGCGATCTGCTGGGTATTGATTTCCAGCAAACGCGCCAGCGCGGTATTCACCGCTTCCGAATTGCTCAGCAAATCGCTGTTGAGCATCTGCCGCAACTCGTCGACCTGATTGTTGCGCGACAGGGTTTTCATGCGCTCTTCAAGCTGACGGTACTGCGCCAGCAACTGCACGTACTGATCGTACGCCGCGCGTTCCTGCGGACCTTCGATCAGCGGCTCGTATGCGCGCTGCGCATCGCTGATCTGGCGGTTGCGCAGGTCGAACAGTTCGATGGTTTTCTGCTGCACATCGGGTTCGCGGTTGATCAGCAAGCGGTAGGACAGTACGCGAAGGCGCAGGGTCAGCTGGGTGAATTCGTCGAGGGCCTTGATCGATGGCACGCTGGCAGTGGCGATGTCTTCGCCGGCCGCGCGGATCTTGCTCATCTGGTTCAGGGCAAACACGCCGAGAATCAACATCAGGCCGCCGATCAGGGCGAAGCCGGTGAACGCCCGTGGGGCGATATTCATATTGCGGAGGGACATGGGCGGATACCGAAAAGGGCCGCATCCATGCGGGCTGAGACTGCTGTATGGGTGACTTATCGGTCATACGACTAAAGTCTTGAGGTGGTGTGCGTATTTGTCGCAGACGGCTCTGTGCGACGAAGTGCAGGAACCAGATCGACCAATCACAGTCTTTTAAACTCGCGAGAAGCTTCGCCACCCAGGCAAATCAAGGCCTTGCGCCGGTTTAACCCTGGCATCCGTGGTGACTTTTCTTTATCGTACGCGCCCTTTGAAAAACGCTTGGAAGATCAAAATGTTGGAAGCATCCCTCAGCCAATTGGAACAGCTCGTCAGCGACCTGGTGCAACAGAACCAGACCTTGCTGCAGACCAACCAGACCCTGTCCACGGAACTGGCCCAGGCCAAGGATGAAAACGAAAACCTGCAACTGAACCTGATGGAGCAGGAAGAAAAACACGGCGCCACCGCCGCGCGCATCCAGGCACTGGTCGATCGCGTCAACGCAGGTCCCGTCAGCGCATGAACCACGGCACAGCAGGGGTAAAAGTCATCTCCATTCTCGGCGAAGACTATTCGATCAAGGCACCGGCCGGGGAAGAACAGACCCTGCTGGATGCGGCGATGATGCTCAAGGCCGCGCTGGAAGACACCAAGCGCAAATACCCGACGCTGATCGGCGACCGTTTGCTGGTGCTGGCGGCGATGAATCTGTGCTCGCAGCAGATCGAAATGAAGAAGCAGCACAAAGAAGAACTCGACCGTTATCAAGAGCAAGTCAGCGCCACGGTCGAGACCATTGCCAAGACGATCAATCAGGGTTGATCGGGTTGCTGGCGTGCAGATGAGTGGATTCACGCTGGGCTGATGTGTCGTCAGCCCCGGCCCTTTCGCGGGCAAGCCCGCTCTCACAGTTATCGTGGTGATTCACTGGGTGTGTGAACGCCACCGAACCCATTGGGAGCAAGCCTGCTCGCGAAGGTTTGAAGCGCTGAACAGCTTTTGGATCAGAACCACTCCTCGCGCATCGTCAGGCACGTATCATCCCGCGCCTCCAGCAAGTCCAGCTCATGCTGGCAGCCCGGCACTTCCCACGTCAGGAAGTACCGCGCCGCCTGCAACTTGCCCATATAGAAGTCGACATCCGCCGCATGCCCTTTGGCCAGGCCTTCCTCGGCGCGAATTGCCTGTTCCAGCCAGCGCCAGCCGATCACCGCGTGGCCGAACACTTTCAGGTACAACGCCGAGTTCGCCAGACTGCTGTTGACCTTGCCCTGGGCCAGATCGGTGAGCAGGCCGATGGTCACGGTTTGCAGGCGGGCAACGAGTTTTTCCAGCGGTTCGCGCAGTGCGCTCAGCGAGTCGTATGCGGTCGCGCGTTGCGCGGTGTTGGCGATCAAGCGAATCAATTGCTTCAACCCGGCGCCACCGTTCTGCGCCAGCTTGCGTCCGAGCAAATCGAGCGACTGGATACCGTGGGTACCTTCGTGGATCGGGTTCAGGCGGTTGTCGCGGTAGTACTGCTCCACCGGATACTCGCGGGTGTAGCCGTGACCGCCAAGAATCTGGATCGCCAGTTCGTTGGCCTTCAGGCAGAACTCCGAGGGCCAGGATTTGACGATCGGCGTCAGCAGGTCTAACAGTTCATGCGCCTGCTTGCGTTCGGCTTCGGTCTCCAGCGTCGTGGTGTCATCGAACAGCCGCGCTGCATACAGGCCAAGATCGAAGGCACCTTCGACGTAGGATTTCTGCGTCAGCAGCATGCGTCTGACATCCGCGTGCTGAATGATCGCCACTGGCGCCGTGGTCGGATCCTTGCTGTCCGGCACCCGACCCTGCGGCCGCTCGCGCGCGTACTCCAGTGAATACAGGTAACCGGCATAACCGAGCATGACCGCGCCCATGCCGACGCCGATCCGCGCTTCGTTCATCATCTGGAACATATAGCTCAAGCCGTGGTGCGGCTTGCCCACCAGATAGCCGACGCACTCACCGTTATCGCCGAAGTTCAGCGCGGTAGATGTGGTGCCACGCCAGCCCATCTTGTGGAACAGCCCGGCGAGCAGCACGTCGTTGCGCTGGCCGAGGCTGCCGTCGTCGTTGACCAGAAACTTCGGCACGATGAACAGCGAAATACCTTTCACTCCCGGCGGCGCGTCGGGCAGTTTGGCCAAGACCATGTGCACGATGTTTTCCGAGAGCGGATGATCACCGCCGGAAATGAAGATCTTGTTGCCCTTGAGACGATAGGTGCCGTCGGATGCGGGCTCGGCGCGTGTACGAATATCCGACAGTGACGAACCGGCATGGGGCTCGGTCAGGGCCATGGTGCCGAAGAAGCGGCCGTCGATCATGGGTTGCAGGAAGCGCTGCTTCTGCTCTTCGCTGCCGAAGCTTTCGATCAGGTTCGCTGCGCCCATGGTCAGGAACGGGTACGAAGTCGATGCGGCGTTTGCCGACTGGAAGTGCGCGAAGCAGGCTTGCGACAGCAGGGTGGGCAGTTGCATGCCGCCGGCTTCGAAACTGCGTGCGGCATTGAGAAATCCCGCCTCAAGGAAGGCATCCACCGCCGGTTTCACTTCGGGGATCAGAATGGCCTGGCCATCTTCATAGCGCGGCTCGTTTTCATCGCCCTTGCGGTTGTGCGGGGCGAAATACTTTTCGGCGATGCTGCGCGCGGTGCCGATGGCGGCGTCGAAAGTCTCGCGATTGTGCTCGGCAAAGCGCTCACGTCGAGTCAGGCCCTCGGCATCAAGGACTTCGTACAGCTCGAAAGCCAGATTGCGGGAACTGAGCAGCGTCTCGGACATGGCGGCTTACCTTGAGATTGGGGTTGGGCCGAGTCTAGGTGTGCTGATGAAGGCTGAACAGGATGATTGATGAGCGTGATGCAGAAGCAAAAGATCGCAGCCTTCGGCAGCTCCTACATTTGGAATGCGGTTCCATGTAGGAGCTGCCGAAGGCTGCGATCTTTTGATCTTCTGTGGGAGCGAGCCTGCTCGCGAAAGCGGTGGCTCAGGCAACATCGATGTCGACTGGAACGCCGTCTTCGCGAGCAGGCTCGCTCCCACAGGGTATTGCGTACCAGGCGACCATTGCGGTCGCTTGGATTTACAGCGGTTTAACCGATGGTCATCAAGCTGGCATTACCCCCCGCCGCAGCGGTGTTGACGCTCAATGCCCGCTCGATTACCAGACGCTCCAGGGCAATGTTGGTCTCGCCCTGGGACAGGCCCTGAACCCCAACGATGGCGCCGCCGCGCTGGGCAATCTGCTGGCAGACGCCGCGCAACTGGTCGGAATGGCCGTGATGCAGCACTGCATCGAACACCACCTCGTCCTTGTTCCAGTCGGCAACGCGCTTGATCCGCGCCTGGACTTCCTTCGGCAGACGGGCGAACAAGGCCTTGGTCTGCTCGGATTCCGGCCATACCGCCGAACCGCCCACCGCCAGCACCGCGGCCAGTTGCGTCAACAGATCACCTTCAACCTCCGCGAGGCACAGTACGTGCTCGCGCGGCAGGATAGCGTAGCTGTTTTTCTCGCCGGTCGGACCGGCCAGCACGCGGGTGATGCCGCTCTGCGATTGCGCTGCGTATTGCACGCACAGGGTGCTCAGATCGGCGAACTTGTTGTTGTCGGCCCAGGCTTTCAGAGCGTTCAACGATTGGCTCATGGCATCGCGCAAGCGCACGTCCGGGGCGACGATGGCGTCACCGCGAGCGAAGGATTGTTCGATGGCGTCAGCAGGACGCGTCGACAGCAGGCGGTACAGATACAACGGGCCGCCGGCTTTCGGGCCAGTACCCGACAGGCCTTCGCCGCCGAATGGCTGCACGCCGACCACGGCACCGACGATGTTGCGGTTGACGTAGACGTTACCGGCGTTGACGTTGTCGATGACCTTGGCAATGGTTTCGTCGATGCGCGTGTGCACACCCAGCGTCAGGCCATAACCGGAGGCGTTGATCTGGCCGATCAGTTGATCCAGCTCTTTGCGCTTGTAGCGCACCACGTGCAGCACTGGGCCGAAGATTTCGCGTTGCAGTTCGTCGAAGCTTTCCAGTTCGATCAGGGTCGGCATGACGAAGGTGCCGCGCTTGACCTCTTCGCTGTCGGCAATCGCTACCTGGTAAACATTGCGGCCTTTATCGCGCATGCCCTGGATGTGCTTGTCGATGCCAGCCTTGGCTTCGGCGTCGATCACCGGGCCGATGTCCACGGACAGGCGTTCCGGGTTACCGAGGCGGCTTTCAGCCATGGCACCCTTGAGCATTTCGATGACGCGATCGGCGGAGTCTTCCTGCAAGCACAGTACCCGGAGGGCCGAGCAACGCTGGCCGGCACTGTCGAAAGCCGACGACACCACGTCGATCACGACTTGTTCGGTGAGTGCCGAGGAGTCGACGATCATCGCATTCTGGCCACCGGTTTCGGCGATCAGCGGAATCGGCCGGCCCTGGCTGTCGAGGCGCCCAGCGATGTTGCGTTGCAGCAGGCGCGCGACTTCGGTCGAACCGGTGAACATCACGCCTTTGACGCGTTCATCGCCTACCAGGCCAGCGCCGACCGTTTCACCACGCCCCGGCAGCAGTTGCAGCACGCCTTCCGGAATCCCGGCTTCGAGCAGCAAGCGCACGGCTTGCGCGGCGACCAGCGGGGTTTGCTCCGCAGGTTTGGCCAGTACCGGGTTGCCGGCAGCCAATGCCGCAGCGACCTGGCCGCTGAAGATCGCCAGGGGGAAGTTCCACGGGCTGATGCACACCACCGGACCCAGCGGGCGGTGGGCGTCGTTGCTGAAATCGTTGCGCGCCTGCACTGCGTAATAACGCAGGAAGTCGACCGCTTCGCGGACTTCGGCGATGGCGTTGGCGAAGGTCTTGCCGGCTTCGCGAGCCAGCAGGCCCATCAGCGGCTGGATTTCACCTTCCATCAAGTCAGCGGCACGTTCCAGAATCGCTGCACGTTCGGCCGGCGGCGTGGCCTGCCAGATCGGCGCGGCGTTCAGCGCGCACTGAATGGCGTTGTCGACGTCTTCGACGGTGGCTTCCTGCACGTGACCAACCACATCGCGGTGATCGGCCGGATTCAGCACGGCAACCGGCGTTTCGTTGCTGGACGCGCAACCGAGCATCGGCGCGGCCTTCCAGTCGTTATGCGCAGTGGCGAGCAGAGCGCAGGACAGCGAAGCCAGACGATGTTCGTTGGCCATGTCGATGCCGCTGGAGTTGGCACGCTCGGCACCGTACAGGTCTCGCGGCAGCGGAATGCGCGGGTGCGGCAGACCGAAACCACCTTCCACGGTCGCCATCTGCTCGATCTGTGCCACCGGATCGGCCACCAGTTCCTGAATCGAAATCGACTGGTCGGCGATGCGGTTGACGAACGAGGTGTTGGCGCCGTTTTCCAGCAGACGACGTACGAGGTACGCCAGCAGGGTTTCGTGGGTGCCGACCGGAGCGTATACGCGGCACGGACGGTTCAGCTTGCCCTCGGATACTTTGCCTACAACCTGTTCGTACAGCGGTTCGCCCATGCCGTGCAGGCACTGGAATTCGTACTGGCCCGGGTAATAGTTCTGACCGGCAATGTGATAGATCGCCGACAAGGTGTGGGCGTTGTGCGTGGCGAACTGCGGATAAATGACTTCCGGCACCGACAGCAGTTTGCGTGCGCAAGCGATGTAGGAAACGTCGGTGTACACCTTGCGGGTATAGACCGGATAGCCTTCCAGGCCTTCGACCTGGGCGCGCTTGATTTCGCTGTCCCAGTACGCGCCTTTTACCAGACGGATCATCAGGCGATGACGGCTGCGACGGGCCAGATCGATCACGTAGTCGATCACGTACGGGCAACGCTTCTGATAAGCCTGGATAACGAAACCTATGCCGTTCCAGCCAGTCAGTTGCGGCTCGAAGCACAGACGCTCGAGCAGATCCAGCGACAGCTCGAGGCGGTCGGCTTCTTCGGCGTCGATGTTCAAGCCGATGTCGTATTGCTTGGCCAGCAGGGTCAGCGACAGCAGACGCGGGTACAGCTCGTCCATGACGCGCTCGTATTGCGCACGGCTGTAGCGCGGGTGCAGCGCCGAGAGCTTGATGGAAATGCCCGGACCTTCATAAATCCCACGACCGTGGGACGCTTTGCCGATCGAATGGATCGCCTGTTCGTACGACGCCAGGTATTTCTGCGCGTCGACTTCGGTGAGTGCCGCTTCACCGAGCATGTCGTAGGAATAACGGAAGCCCTTGGCTTCGAACTTGCTCGCATTGGCCAGTGCTTCGGCGATGGTTTCGCCGGTGACGAACTGCTCGCCCATCAGGCGCATGGCCATGTCGACGCCCTTGCGGATCATCGGCTCGCCGCTCTTGCCAATGATGCGGCTCAGCGAAGAAGTCAGGCCGGCTTCATTGTGGGTGGAAACCAGTTTGCCGGTCAGCAGCAGGCCCCAGGTCGCCGCGTTGACGAACAGCGAAGGGCTGTTGCCCAGGTGCGGATGCCAGTTGCCGGTGCTGATCTTGTCGCGGATCAGCGCATCGCGAGTGCCCTTGTCGGGGATACGCAGCAGCGCTTCGGCAAGACACATCAGCGCCACGCCTTCCTGGGACGACAGGGAAAATTCCTGCAGCAGGCCCTGAACAATACCGGCACGACCGCCGGCACTCTTCTGGTTACGCAGTTTTTCCGCGATGGTCGCGGCGAGTTTGTTGGTGGCTTCGGCCATTGGAGCCGGCAGGCGCGCCTGCTCGATCAGCATCGGCACCACTTCCGGCTCAGGACGGCGGTAGGCCGCGGTGATCGAGGCACGCAGAACCGATTGCGGCAGGATGCTTTCGGCGAATTCGAGGAAACATTGGTGAGCGTGATCGGTCTGCACTTCGCCTGCGTCATCGGCATCTTTGGCGGTCAAACCGTTCAACTCAGTCAGGGTTGCACCACCCTCGAGTTTTTCCAGGTAATTGAAAATTGCCTGTTTGATCAGCCAATGCGGCGTGCGATCAATCGAGGTTGCGGCGGCCTTGAGGCGCTCGCGGGTCGGGTCATCAAGTTTGACCCCAAGGGTGGTGGTAGCCATATTTTTATCCTCATGGTTGCCACAGTTGCGTGGCATCAGCTGGCCGCAAGATTAGCCGTGCGCCGAATGAGGTGCAACCGGGTGCAACCCTTTTTTTGTCGGAATAATTCGCAGCTCGTCAGGAAATAATTTCTGGTACGAAAGTGCCGCTCCTGCTTGGTGCTTTTGCTTCTAGCAACGAGCGCTGACTGCCACAAAAGGGAGCAAAAACACGCTGGTCTTCGATTATTCCGACTAGGTGCAACTGATTCTGGCGAAACTGGTTGCACCTTATTTGCTTTGTTGCATAGCATTCGCCGCCAAGGTGCAACCGGGAATAATCCGGTGTACCGGCTGATGGCTTTACTGGGGAAACATCAGTCTTAAATGCGCGGGATCCCGGATCGTCTGCCAAACGTCGTCGTTTGCGAGCGGTTCACCACCGCCGCTACATAAAAACAAAGCCAGGGCGTAACTTAATGAGCGTTAGCAATCCAACCTTGATCACATTCGTGATCTACATCGCAGCAATGGTGCTGATCGGCTTCATGGCCTATCGCTCCACCAACAACCTTTCCGACTATATTCTCGGCGGTCGCAGCCTCGGCAGCGTCGTAACCGCGCTGTCCGCCGGTGCCTCGGACATGAGCGGCTGGTTGCTGATGGGCCTGCCGGGCGCCATCTACATGTCCGGTCTGTCCGAAAGCTGGATCGCCATCGGCCTGATCGTCGGTGCTTATCTGAACTGGCTGTTCGTCGCCGGCCGTCTGCGGGTGCAGACCGAGCACAACGGCGATGCCCTGACTCTGCCGGACTATTTCTCCAGCCGTTTCGAAGATAAAAGCGGCCTGCTGCGGATTATCTCGGCGGTGGTGATCCTGGTGTTCTTCACCATCTACTGCGCTTCCGGCATCGTCGCCGGTGCGCGTCTGTTCGAAAGCACCTTCGGCATGTCCTACGAGACAGCGCTGTGGGCCGGTGCGGCGGCGACGATTGCCTACACCTTCGTCGGCGGTTTCCTCGCAGTCAGCTGGACTGACACGGTACAAGCCACGCTGATGATCTTCGCACTGATCCTCACGCCGATCATCGTGCTGCTGGCGACCGGCGGCGTCGACACCACGTTCCTGGCCATCGAAGCCAACGATCCAAGCAACTTCGACATGCTCAAGGGCACCACCTTCATCGGTGTGATTTCGCTGTTGGGCTGGGGCCTGGGTTACTTCGGTCAGCCGCACATCCTCGCGCGTTTCATGGCGGCGGATTCGGTGAAATCGATCGCCAATGCCCGTCGCATCTCCATGACCTGGATGATCCTGTGCCTGGGCGGCACCGTGGCCGTGGGCTTCTTCGGTATCGCCTACTTTTCGGCGCACCCGGAGGTGGCTGGCCCGGTGACCGAGAACCACGAGCGTGTGTTCATCGAACTGGCGAAAATCCTCTTTAACCCATGGGTTGCCGGTGTGTTGCTGTCGGCGATTCTCGCCGCTGTGATGAGCACCCTGAGCTGCCAATTGCTGGTGTGCTCGAGCGCCCTGACCGAAGACTTCTACAAGACCTTCCTGCGTAAAACCGCGTCCCAGGTCGAGCTGGTCTGGGTCGGTCGCGCCATGGTGCTGCTGGTAGCACTTATCGCTATCGCACTGGCCGCTGACCCGGATAACCGCGTACTGGGCCTGGTCTCCTACGCCTGGGCTGGTTTCGGCGCTGCGTTCGGCCCTGTTGTGCTGATCTCGGTGGTCTGGAAAGGCATGACCCGAGACGGCGCACTGGCCGGTATCCTGGTCGGCGCGATCACCGTTGTAGCATGGAAACACTGGGAAGTGATGGGTTTGTACGAAATCATCCCTGGCTTCATCTTCGCCAGCCTGGCCATCTACATCGTCAGCAAGCTCGGCGCGCCGACAGCCGGAATGGTGCAGCGCTTCGAAGCGGCGGAGAAGGATTTCCACCTGAACAAGTAATGCGCTGAGCTCCGGCTCACACGAAAACGGCCCGTTTCCTACAGGAGGCGGGCCGTTTTTTTGTGCCTGTGATTTCTCCGGTTCACTGCGATCTTCTGTAGGAGTGAGCCTGCTCGCGATAGCGGTCTGACATTCACCATCGATGTCGCAGAGACACCGCTATCGCGAGCAGGCTCACTCCTACAGTGGGACGATGGTGAGTTTGAGGGATATGTCTGTAGTTAAAGGCGTGACGTTCTGAAGGGCTTTCAGCAAACCACGTAGGGCAATTCTGAATTTCCCGTCACCTGCTCATCCCCCCTTGCCCCTCATGCAGAATCGCCCGCCCTTCATTCTGCAGAGAGACATCGGATGTTCGCCCCTGCCAATCAACCGCGTTTCACGTTGACCCTCGAAGGCACCCAGCATGACCTCAAGGTCCTTGAATTCACCGGCAGGGAGGCCATCAGCCAGCCTTTTCGCTTCGAGCTGGAACTGGTCAGCGAGCGGCCGGACCTGGAGTTGGAAAGCCTGCTGCATAGTCAGGCGTTTCTGAGTTTCGATGCTCAGGGTTCCGGCATTCATGGTCAGATTTATCAGGTCGGGCAGGGCGATTCCGCGAAGCGTCTGACACGCTATCACCTCAGCCTCGTCCCGCGTCTGACGTATCTTGGGCATCGCATCAACCAACGGATTTTCCAGCACCAGAGCGTGCCGCAAATCGTCACTCGGATTCTCAAGGACCATTCGATCCTGCGCGATGCCTTTGAATTTCGCCTCGGCAGCGAATACCCGGAGCGCGAATACTGCGTGCAATACGCTGAAAGCGATCTGGCCTTTATCCAGCGTCTATGTGCCGAGGTCGGCATTCATTACCACTTCCAACACAGCCCCGAAGGCCATTTTCTGGTCTTCGGCGACGACCAGACCGTGTTCCCGAAACTGCCCGAGCCGACGCTGTATCTGCCGGGCAGCGGCATGTCGGCTGGCGCGCCGGCGATTCAGCGTTTCAACGTGCGCGTGGAAACCCGCACCAGTGTCGTCACCCGGCGTGACTACAATTTCGAAAGACCACGCCTGTCTCTGCAAGGCCGCAGCGACGGCGAACAACGTCCGGTGCTGGAAGACTACCACTTCCCCGGGCAATTCAATGATCGCGAAACCGGCAAGCACCTGGCGCGGCGAGCGCTGGAACGACACGTCGCTGACTACCGTCAGGCCGAAGGCCGCAGCGACGAATCTGCATTGGTCTGCGGACATTTCCTGCAGCTCACCGAACATCCGCGCAACGACTGGAATGACCTGTGGTTGCTCACTGCCGTTGAACACCGGGGCCGCCAGCCGCAGGTGCTCGAGGAGTCGGTGACCAGCGATGGCGAATCGTTCCAGGGTTACCGCAATACCTTCGTGGCCACACCGTGGGACGTGTTCTATCGTCCGGCGCTCGGGCCGGAGAAACCGCGCATGTCCGGTTACCAACCCGCCGTTGTCACTGGCCCGAAAGACCTGGAAATCCATTGCGATGAATACGGGCGGGTCAAAGTCCAGCTGGCCTGGGATCGCGATGGCGAGCTGAACGAGCACTCCAGTTGCTGGCTACGTGTCGCGGCCGGTTGGGCCCACGATCACTACGGCAGCGTGTTGATTCCGCGAGTCGGAATGGAAGTGCTGGTCGGCTTCATCGATGGCGATGCCGACAAGCCGCTGGTCATGGGTTGCCTGCCAAATGCGGCGACTCCGGTGCCGCTGGACCTGCCGGCGGACAAGACCCGCAGCATTTTCCGCAGCCAGAGCAGCCCCGGCGGTGGCGGGTATAACGAACTGCGCATCGAGGACAAGAAGGGCGCCGAGGAAATCTACCTGCGTGCCCAGCGCAACTGGACCCAGCACGTACTCAACGACCAGCAACTGCAGGTCGATAATCAGCGCAGTGTGGTCGTCGCCGGCACTGCCCGCCATGAACTCAAGGCCGATGAGCAACGCATCACCCATGGTCAGCGGCAGACCGAGGTCAGGCAGGATGACCATTTGTCCGTACTCGGCGACCAGCAGGTTCGGGTGAACAGCCAGGCGACCAGCGCTTCTGCGCAGATCCATATCAGCGCGGGCCAGCAAGTGGTCATCGATGGCGGCGCGAGCGCGACGATTCAGGCGGGCGGGCAGTGGATCAATATCGGCCCCGGCGGGATTTTCAGCAGCGTACCGATTGTCGTGGGCGGCGCGCCGATGCTGGCGACCAGCGCTGCGCCAGTGGCGCCGGGGCTGGTGGAAAAACTCGCCGCACCGGCAGCCATCCTCACCGCCGCACAAATCATGAGTTTCAAGGGCGATGCGCCGTTCTGCGAAGAGTGTGAACGTTGTAAGGACGGTGTTTGTGCAGTCTGAAGAATTGACGCCCGAACAGTGGCTGGCGCGTCAGCCGCTGCACGCGTCGGAGCAACTGTTCGCAATTTTCAGCCGCGCCAGTGATGCCGATGTTTTTGCGGCCTGGCAGGGCACGGCTGATCCGGTCTGGGCCGAGACGATTTATGCCGAGTGGGACGCGGTGATGCCTTACGTGGGAATTGTCGCTGCGGACAGTGAGTTTTTACGTTGGGTGGCACGAACCGACTCGCGGGACTGGGGGTGGCTGGCGGTGTCTTCGGCGGATCTGGAAGCGCTGGTGGAACATTTCCGCAGCCTGACTCAAGTGCTGATGCCGGACGGTAAACCAGTGTTTTTTCGCTTCTGGGATGGGCGGTATCTGCTGCCTCTATTGCAGGTCGACGAGGTCAATCCGGCGCAGTTGCTGACGGTGATTTCGCGAGGCTTGATCAATGGCAAAGCCGTTGAAATCGGCGGCCGGGCGCTGGTTTCGGGGCGAGTCTTTCCGTGGTGGAGGGTGCCGGACCGGGTGTTGACGCAGACCGATGAAAGCGTACGCGTCGCGAATGTTCTGCAATGGCTAGGCGAGGAGCAACCGGCCGTGTTCGAGGCGTTTCCCGAGGCGGTGCTGCGCTGCAAGGTCGGGCAGTTTTTCAAATTATCGATGTCGGAAGATTCGTCACGATCGGCGCTTCTGGAGTTTTTGCTGGCAGAGGCAGAGTGAAATTTCGGGGCAAACGCTTCGGACGTTTCCTTCGAATTGCGGCGGTTTTCATGAACTGGTGCGCGGTGGGTTGCAGGGATAGTCTTTTCGTTGTCACTGCGAGAGTGGTGACAGGGTGAAGGATCCCCGCATTCATGACGTTACAGTTCGTTGGCTTTTTGCGGCGCTTGGTTCAAGTCCGTAAGATCGTTCGCGGCGGCTGTGCGTGGGGCACGCTTCGGCGTGGCCGAGGTCCATGATTGCTCGGTTCCTACTCCTGCGCACAGCTGCCACCCTAACCCGAAGGAAGGTGTGATGGCGGCTCACGTTAATCAATCATGGAACGACAAAAATGGCCAATATGCATACTGATCCTCCTTACGAAAAAATCACCCCTCACCCCGATAACCGCTTCATGGCCCTGACCGGCAATTGCAGCGACATGCCCAGCCTGTTCGTCGACACCCACGTGCCCCTCGACATCCTCATGGACGCCGCCAACTACCGCATCCGCGCGGTGGCCCAGGTCCTGGAAAACATGTGCATGCGCGGCTCGATCGAATGCGACTCCGTGATCCTCAGCGACTTCGCCCTGCTGTGCGCCATCCCATTGCGCGATGGCTGTGATGTGCTGGACGTCATCGGCAAGCGCCTGCGCAGCTTACCCGCCTGAAGATCAAAAAGACCGCAGCCGTCGGCAGAGTGAGCGCCTGTCCCGTGTAGGAGCTGCCGAAGGCTGGGATCTTTTGATGTTGAGGCCCGCTCGGCTGCGAACCCCTGACTTGCCGCCCGGTAAAAGGTAAACTTTGCGGCCCTCGCAGGAGCAGCCATGAATTATCGTCACGCCTTCCATGCCGGCAATCACGCCGATGTGTTCAAACACCTGACCTTGACCCGCCTCATCGCCCTGATGTCGCGCAAGGAGCAGCCGTTTGCCTATCTCGACACGCACGCCGGCATTGGTCTGTATGACTTGCAGGGCGATCAGGCCAATCGCACCGGCGAGTACCTGGAAGGCATCGCGCGGTTGTGGGATCAGCCGGACCTGCCGGCGCTGACCGCCGACTACATGAAGGTGCTGCACGAGATGAACCCGGATGGCCAGTTGCGCTACTACCCGGGTTCGCCCGAGCTGGCGCGGCGTCTGACCCGGCCGCAGGATCGGGTGATGCTCAACGAGAAACACCCCGAAGACGGTGTGTTGCTCAAGGACAACATGGCCGGTGATCGTCGGGTGAAAGTGCATCTGGGCGAGGGCTGGCACGTGGCGCGGGCGATGTTGCCGGTGCAGGAGAAGCGCGCGGTGATGCTGATCGATCCGCCGTTCGAGCAACTGGACGAGATGCAGCGCTGTGCGGCGTCGATGAAAGAAGCCATCGGCCGCATGCGCCAGACCGTCGCGGCGATCTGGTATCCGGTGAAGGATCAGCGTGCACTGCGGCGCTTCTATCAGGATCTGGCCGGCACGGGTGCGCCGAAGCTGCTGCGTGTGGAGTTGCTCGTGCATCCGCTGGACACGCCGAACAGCCTGAACGGTTCCGGGCTGGCGATCGCCAATCCGCCGTGGGGGCTGGAGGAAGAGTTGCGTGAGTTGCTGCCGTGGCTGTCGAAGAAGCTGGGGCAGACCCAGGGCGGCTGGCAGATGGATTGGTTAATAGCGGAATGAAGCCGTAAGCTACAAGCTACAAGCTGAAGCGAGCACAGCGCTTGCAGCTTGAAGCTTGCCGCTAGCAGCTTTTTTAGCTCGGCATGCACACGCCGGTGCCGCCAATGCCGCAGTAACCTTCCGGATTCTTCGCCAGATACTGCTGGTGATAGGCCTCGGCAAAGTACACGGTCGGTGCCTGGTCGATCTCAGTGCTGATTTCGCCCAGACCGGCCTTCGCCAGTTCAGCCTGATACACGGCTTTGCTTTTCAAAGCAGCATCCAGTTGCTCCGGGGTGGTGGCGTAGATCACCGAGCGGTACTGGGTGCCGATGTCGTTGCCCTGGCGCATACCCTGGGTCGGGTTGTGCAGCTCCCAGAACATTGCCAGCAGCTCTTCATAGCTGACCTTGGCCTTGTCATACACCACCAGCACCACTTCGGCATGGCCGGTCAGGCCGGAGCAGACTTCTTCATAAGTCGGGTTCGGCGTGAAGCCACCGGCGTAACCGACCACGGTGCTGACCACGCCTTCGCGCTGCCAGAAGCGTCGTTCCGCGCCCCAGAAGCAACCGAGACCGAAAATCGCGAAGTCGACGTCCTGAAAGAATGGACCGAGCAGCGGAGTTTCTTCGAAAACGAAATGTTTTTCCGGCAGGGTCATCGGGGTTTCGCGGCCGGGCAGGGCTTGTTCTTTGGTTGGAAGCACGTTTTTGTTCACCAGAATTTCCGAGCGCAGAACCATGATCGTTCCTCTCAGTCAGGTTGGAGGTAAAAGGTCAGACCGCCAGTGTGCCGAATGATGCCGGAATTCGCACTATCAAAACTGTGGGAGCGAGCCTGATCGCGAACGCGGGGTGTCAGGCGACGAAGATGTCGATGGTTTTATCGCCTTCGCGAGCAGGCTCGCTCCCACAAGGGATCTTCATAGAGGCAGGCTTTAGAGGCAAAGCGGCCCACGCGGGTAGCGCTTGAGGGCTTTGATCAACTCGTCACCGGGAATCGGTCGGTCGAACAGATAACCCTGACCGACGTCGCAACGATGCCGGCGCAGGAACGCCAGTTGCTCGGCGGTTTCGATGCCTTCGGCGACCACCTTGAGTTTCAGGTTATGGGCCATGGCAATCACCGCGGAGGTGATTTCCATGTCGTCCTGGTTGTCAGGTATTTCATGGATGAAGCTGCGATCGATCTTGATGATGTCAATCGGGAATTTCTTCAGATAACTCAGCGATGAATACCCGGTGCCGAAATCGTCCATCGCCAGGGTCAGGCCCAGACGCTTGAGCTGGTCGAGCTGCAGATGCGTGTCTTCGGTGGCTTCCAGCAGCAGGCCTTCGGTCAGCTCCAGCTCGAGCAGATTGGCCGGCAGCGCTTCCTCCTTGAGGATGTTGGCGATCGAGGCGACCAGATCCGGATCGGAGAACTGTTTCGGCGACAGGTTGATTGCCACTTGCAGATTGCCCAGGCCGGCGGCGGTCAGGGATTTGCTCATGCGACAGGCCTGACGGGCGATCCATTTGCCAATCGGAATGATCAGGCCGGTCTCTTCGGCGACGCTGATGAACTGGTCCGGACGGATCATGCCGCGCTCCGGGTGGTTCCAGCGCAGCAGTGCTTCCATGCCCAGCAGGCGACCGCTGCGCAGGCACAGTTTCGGCTGGTAGAACACGTCCAGCTCGTTCTGGGTCAGGGCGCGGCGCAGGTTGTTCTCGACGAACAGTTTGTAACTGGCTTCGGCGTTCAGCGCTTCAGTGAACACCTGCAACTGGTGTTTACCGTTGGCCTTGGCCTTGTGCAGCGCCAGACCGGCGTTGCGCATCAGGGTTTGCGGATCGCGCCCGTGCAGCGGCGCGCAGGCGAGGCCGACGGAGCCGGTGACGCTGATCAACTGATTGTCGACGAACATCGGCTTGTCGAGCGTCATCAGCAACTGACTGGCAATCTGCTGACCGGCTTCAAGGTCGGTGTCGTCGAGCAATACGGCGAATTCGTTACTGGCAAAACGCGCCAGGCTGCCACTCGGGCTGAGGCTGTTGCGCAGGCGCCGGGCAAGACTGATCAACAGCTTGTCGCCGGTCTGGTGACCGAGGCTGTCGTTGATCCGCTTGAAGTTGTCGATGTCGACCAGCAACAGGCTGATCGGCGCATCGCTGTCGCGCGCGAAACGCTCGTCAAGATTGCGGATGAATGCCGGACGGTTGCCGAGGTTGGTCAGGTTGTCGGTATACGCCAGGCGCTCGATGCGTTGCTGCGCCAGTTTGGTCTGGGTGATGTCTTCGTAGATGCCGATGTAATGCGTCAGCTCCCGGTTGTCGCCATACACCTTGGAAATCGACAACTGGCCCCAGTACGGTTCGAGGTTCTTGCGCCGGCTTTTGAATTCGCCCTGCCAGCTATTGCTCTGGGCCAGCGCCGAGGGCGCGTCGAACAGCAGCTCGCTGAGGTTTTCCAGTGCCGGCAACTCCGACAGGCGCTGGCCGTGGACTTCATCGGTGGTGTACTGGGTGATCGCCGTGAAGCTCGGGTTGACGTACTCGACCACGCCGTCGCAGTTGACCAGCAAAAAGGCGTTGGCACTTTGCTCGACCGCGCGCTGGAACAGGTGCAGGGCGCTGGTGGCGGTGCGGCGGTTGTGGTTGTTGATCACTTGCGCGAACTGGTCGGCCAGCTCGCCGGCAAAGGCGATTTCGTCGGACTGCCAGGCGCGGGTGGCGCCGGTCTGTTCCAGGCACAACACGCCGACCACCTGGCCGTCGACGCGAATGCTGGCGTCGAGCATCGCATTGACGTCACGCGGACGCATGGCCTCGGCCATTTCGCGGGTACGCGGGTCATGCATCGCATTGTGCGCATCGATGGCGCGGCTGCTGTGCAGCGCTTCCATGTAATTGGGGAAGCCGCTGATATCGATGGGCTCCGGCAGGAGATATTCCTGGGTCGCACGATGGTAGGCGGAAATCGGCAGCAACCGCTGGCCTTCGAGGTTCCACAGGCTGGCGCAGTCGATCTCGTAGATGTCGCAGGCGCAGCGGGTGATCAGCTCGGCGGCTTCCTGCAGTGAGTTGTGCGTGCTGTAACGCTGGCGCGCGAGCAGCAGAATCAGATCCTGCTGGGCACGCACGCGTTCCAGATGCTGCAGTTGTTCCTGCTGGGCGCGCTGGTTAAGCTCCAGCGCGATCTGCAGGCGCGAGTTCTGGGTTTCCAGATCGACCGAAGGCAGTGCCTGGGTTTCGTCGAACACGTCGTCGACCGCCAGCAGATAGCCACGCAGCAAGTGCCGGTTGTGCTGTTTATAGGCTTCGCCCAACTCAAGGATGTTCAACGCACCGGCGACGGTGTGCAGGGTGTAGCGCACGGCGTAATGCGGGTTACTGCTCAACTGTTGCTGGATCGCATCGTGCAGCTGATAGCGCGCTTCCGGCTCCATCAGACTGGCGTAGGGCGAACCGACCAGTGCGCAAAGCTCGACGGCCGGCTGGCCGAATTGGCGTTCGCAGTTGGGATCGAGAAACAGCATCGCCCAACTCGCTTCATTCAGGCGCTCGAAACGCAGCATGCCGAGCCGCGAGGGCACAGGCAACTGCGTCACTACCTCGGCCGCCTTACGGCTGGCGGCATCGGGTTGGCTCTTCATGAAGGAAACTCGCTTGGAAATATGCTGAATGCGCCGGGCTCTCGCCCTCTTGTCTGTTGGCTGCGGCAAGGTTGCATCATTGCGGCACCGACTGACAAGAGAGATGAAGGCCAAGTGCTATAAGAATATGTCGGCTGCAGTGAACATTTCTCCAGTGCACAACTGAAATGAGCAAAAGATCGCAACCTCACCGGGAGTGCAGGTCCATGCAGGAGCTGCCGAAGGCTGCGATCTTTCGCGGGTTCAACGCAATTTCATACTGATCGATTGCAGTAGTTTGCCGTCACGATCGTGATACTTGACCAGGATCCGATCAGCCTCGACGACCACATGCGCAAAGTTGTCCTGGCTCACCACTGTACTGGTCAGGTCGTTCCGATAGTCGCCGGCCGCCGTGCGCACCAGCGGTTGATCGAGGATGAACGTCGACGCCTTGGCATAGGGCAACAGTTTGCTGTTGTGAAGCGGCGAGGACACGATGGTGTGGACTTCGAAATCGGCGTCTTCGCTGTGAGTCAGTCGACTGGTCAGCGAGCCATGGACATCGCCTGAGACAAACACCACGTTCTTGAGCCGATGGGTGCGAATGGTTTCCAGCAAGCGCAGCCGCTGTTCGGGGAACGCTTTCCAGGCATCGTCACCGTTGAACTTGCGGTCGGGATAGAACATCACGCTGGTCACAACGAACTTCACCCGTGCCGTGTTGTGGATCAGCCAGTCAAGCAGCGCCTCTTCCTGCTCAGTATCGAGAATGCGCCGGTCATCCTTCGACAAGTTGCGCCGGGTGCGACTGTCAGTGACGAACCAGGCAATATCGCTGTCGCCGAACTGGTACCAGTAATGTTTCAAGCTGTCCCGGTCTATCTGACCCTTGCCGTTACATGCATAAACCGGGCTGTGGCTGGCTTGATATAGTTCATAAGCGGCCATGGCATTGCGATATAAGTCCTTGTCCGCTGCTTTCGCATTGGCGGGCCAGTTATCTTCAATTTCATGATCGTCGAGCATCATGTAAGTCGATGTATTGGCCATCAGTCGTTGAATATTGGGTTGCGAAAATGCGGTCCGATATTTTTTCAGGATGTCTTTGGCTTCGCGATCCGGTGCAATGATATTCAAATCGTCTACATACACTTGATCCCCGGTCATGATTACCGCACTGACGGGAGGCCGGCTGCTTTCAATGAGCTGATTGATCGAGCCGAAAATGCGGTCGCCCAGTTGCGGTAACGTCGCGATGCCGGCGGTGATCCGCAGATAGCGGCACGATCCGACCACAAAAGCTCGTGGTTGGCTGGATTGCGGGGTGCGGGTGCGAAAGCGGTAAAGCTGTCGCGGCCATTGCAGTGGGAACTCCACTACCGTGTCGATCGTGTGTACCGGGTTCATCGGACTCAACCAGCCGGCCTGGTATTCATATTCGCAATCGGCTTCGAGATCCTGCAGTACCAGTACTCCCGACATGTCATTGGCTGGATTCAAAAGTGCAAATACACTGTTTGACCATTTTTCCGCGCCCGCTTTGCGAGCGCGGACTCCGGCAAACACGCGTTTCTTGTCCTGTTGTTCGCCGCGCATGAATATGCGAACTTCATTAGTTGTGGCATGACCCACGATGGGGCCGATAGTCGGTTTGAACATAATCGATTCCGTTCGAAAGCTGTAGTGATAAGAATTAAATAAGCGGAGCGCGTTGATGCAACTTTCCTGAGCAGAGGTTAGTTGGCCGGCGACGGAAAATATTGGCGTGAAGTGGACCAGGCCTGTGGCCGATGTCAGCGCAGGTTGTAGGAAAGGGGTGGGGGCCGGTTTATTTCGGGCAAAAAAAGCCCCGCCAGAGTGGCGGGGTTGAGGTACGAGCGTGTGGCGCTCGAAAGGGTGCAGCAAGCGGCCCTCCGTTGCCGGAGGGCCGTTCGGCTTACAGCAGGATGGTGCGGATGTCGCCCAACAGGCTGCCCAGACGCTGGGTGAAGCGTGCGGCGGCTGCGCCGTTGATCACACGGTGATCGTAGGACAGCGACAGTGGCAGCATCAGCTTCGGCTGGAAGGCTTTGCCGTCCCAGACTGGCTGGATGGTTGCCTTGGAAACACCGAGGATCGCCACTTCCGGCGCGTTGACGATCGGCGTGAAGCCGGTGCCGCCAATGTGGCCGAGGCTGGAAATGGTGAAGCAGGCGCCTTGCATCTCGTCCGAGGACAGCTTCTTGGTGCGGGCCTTTTCAGCCAGCGAAGCTGCTTCGGCAGCGAGTTGCAGCAGGCTCTTCTGGTCGACGTTCTTGATCACCGGCACGAGCAGGCCATCCGGAGTGTCGACGGCGAAGCCGATGTTCACGTACTTCTTGCGGATGATCGCCTTGCCACTTGGTGCCAGCGAACTGTTGAAGTCCGGCAGCTCCTTGAGCAGGTGCGCGCAGGTCTTGAGCAGCAGCGGCAGGATAGTCAGCTTGACGCCAGCCTTCTCGGCCACGGCTTTCTGCGCAACACGGAAGGCTTCCAGCTCGGTGATGTCCGCCGAGTCGAATTGCGTCACGTGCGGCACGTTCAGCCAGCTGCGGTGCAGGTTGGCGGCACCGACCTGCATCAGGCGGGTCATCGGCACTTCTTCGATTTCGCCGAAACGGCTGAAATCGACCACCGGGATCGGCGGGATGCCCGCACCACCGGTAGCGCCGCCAGCAGCGGCCGGTGCTTCCTTGGCCTTCTGCATCATCGCCTTGACGTAAACCTGCACGTCTTCCTTGAGGATGCGACCGTGCGGACCGCTGGCGCCAACAGCGCTCAGCTCGACGCCAAACTCGCGGGCCAGTTGACGCACGGCAGGGCCGGCGTGAACTTTCGCGCCAGGCTTGGCCGGCGCAGCGGCTGGAGCGGCAGCAGGTGCAGCGGCGGCCGGAGCAGCAGCGGCAGGTGCCGGAGCACTCGGTGCAGCAGCCGGAGCCGGGGCAGCAGCAGGTGCTGCGCCTTTGACTTTAAGCTTGAGAATCAGGTCGCCAGTACCGACTTCGTCATCCAGCTTGATCGAAACGCTTTCGACCACGCCAGCGGCTGGCGATGGAATTTCCATGCTGGCCTTGTCGGATTCCAGGGTGATCAGCGACTGGTCGGCTTCGACGCTGTCGCCGGCCTTGACCAGCACTTCGATGATCTTCGCCTTGCCGGCCGAACCGATGTCCGGGACGTGGATGTCCTGAACACTGTCAGCGGCCGCTGCTGCCGGAGCAGCAGCCGGGGCTGGCGCAGCGGCGGCAGCAGGCGCAGCAGCCTGAGCCGGGGCGGCAGCAGCAGGGGCCGCAGCACCTGCCACTTCCAGATCCAGAATCAGGTCGCCGGTGCCGACTTCGTCGTTGAGCTTGACGCTGATGGCCTTGACCACGCCAGCGGCAGGCGACGGGATTTCCATGCTGGCCTTGTCGGATTCCAGGGTGATCAGCGATTGATCAGCTTCGACGCTGTCGCCGACCTTGACCTGGATTTCGATGATCTGCGCCTTGCCCGAAGAACCGATGTCCGGCACGTGCACTTGCTGTACCGAAGCGGCAGCAGGGGCAGCGGCAGGCGCGGCAGCAGCAGGGGCTGCGGCCGGTTTCTCTTCGGCTTTCGCAGGAGCGGCGGCAGGTGCAGGGGCCGCTTCTGCGGCGCCCTCGACTTCCAGCTCGAGCAGTTCGTCGCCTTCTTTCAGGCGGTCGCCCAGCTTCACTTTCAGGCTCTTGATGACGCCGGCTTTCGGGGCCGGCACTTCCATGCTGGCCTTGTCCGATTCCAGGGTCAGGATGCTCTGGTCGGCTTCGATGCGGTCGCCGACCTTCACAAACAGTTCAATTACTTCACCTTCACCGCTGCCGATGTCAGGTACGCGAATGAGTTCGCTCACAAAATGTCTCCTCAGCAGTCCAGTGGGTTGCGTTTTTCCGGGTCGATGCCGAACTTGACGATGGCTTCAGCCACGACTTTAGGTTCGATATCACCACGGTCAGCCAGTGCTTCCAGGGCTGCCAACACCACGAAATGACGGTCGACTTCGAAGAAATGACGCAGTTTCTTGCGGCTGTCGCTGCGGCCGAAACCGTCGGTGCCCAGGACTTTGAATTCCTTGGACGGTACCCACTGACGAATCTGCTCGGCGAACAGCTTCATGTAGTCGGTAGAGGCGATGACCGGACCCTTGCGACCGCTCAGGCACTCTTCGACGTAGCTCAGCTTCGGCTTCTGGCCAGGCTTGAGACGGTTGCTGCGTTCTACAGCGAGGCCGTCGCGACGCAGTTCGTTGAAGCTGGTAACGCTCCACACGTCAGCGCCGATGTTGAACTCTTCACGCAGGATCTTCGCCGCTTCACGCACTTCGCGCAGGATGGTGCCGGAGCCCATCAGTTGAACGTGGTGCGCCGCATCGCGAGTGTCTTCCTCGAGCAGGTACATGCCTTTCTTGATGCCTTCTTCGGCACCGGCCGGCATGGCTGGCTGCTGGTACGACTCGTTCATCACGGTGATGTAGTAGAAGATGTCCTGTTGCTCTTCGGTCATCTTCTTCATGCCGTCCTGAATGATCACCGCCAGCTCGTAGCCGTAGGTCGGATCGTAGGTGCGGCAGTTCGGGATGGTCGCGGCCAGCAGGTGGCTGTGACCGTCTTCGTGCTGCAGACCTTCACCGTTCAGGGTGGTACGGCCGGCGGTGCCGCCGATCAGGAAGCCACGGGTACGGCTGTCGCCAGCGGCCCAGGCCAGGTCGCCGATACGCTGGAAGCCGAACATCGAGTAGAAGATGTAGAACGGCAGCATCGGCTGGTTATGGCTGGAGTACGAAGTACCGGCAGCGATGAACGAGCTCATGGCGCCTGCTTCGTTGATGCCTTCTTCAAGGATCTGACCTTTCTGGTCTTCCTTGTAGAACATCACCTGGTCTTTATCGACTGGCTCGTAGAGCTGGCCGACGGACGAGTAGATGCCCAACTGACGGAACATGCCTTCCATACCGAAGGTACGGGCTTCGTCCGGGATGATCGGGACGATGCGCGGGCCGATTTCCTTGTCCTTGACCAGTTGCGCGAGGATCCGCACGAAGGCCATGGTGGTGGAAATTTCACGGTCGCCGGAGCCATCGAGGATGGCTTTGAGGGTATCCAGATCCGGAGTCGGTACGCTGAAGCTCTGCGCGCGGCGCTGTGGCACGAAACCGCCCAGTGCGGCACGACGCTCGGCCAGGTAGCGGCCTTCGGCGCTGTTCGGCTCTGGCTTGAAGAACGGCAGGTGCTCCAGTTCTTCGTCCTTGACCGGAATGTCGAAGCGGTCGCGGAACAGCTTCAGGCTCTCGACGTCGACCTTCTTGGTGTTGTGCGCAGTGTTCTTCGCTTCGCCGGCACCGGTGCCATAACCCTTGATGGTCTTGGCCAGGATGACGGTGGGTTGTTCCTTGTGGTTGACCGCTTCGTGGTACGCCGCGTAGACCTTGTACGGGTCGTGGCCGCCACGGTTGAGTTTCCAGATCTCGTCGTCAGACAGATCGGCAACCATTGCCTTGAGTTCAGGCGTGTTGAAGAAGTGCTCGCGAACGAACGCGCCGTCTTTGGCTTTGTAATTCTGGTACTCGCCATCGATGACTTCGTCCATGCGACGTTGCAGGATGCCGTCGACGTCCTTGGCCAGCAGTGGGTCCCAGAAACGGCCCCAGATGACTTTGGTCACGTTCCATTGTGCACCGCGGAACACGCCTTCGAGTTCCTGGATGATCTTGCCGTTGCCGCGAACCGGGCCGTCGAGGCGCTGCAGGTTGCAGTTGATGACGAAGATCAGGTTGTCCAGCTTCTCGCGGCCGGCCAGGGAGATCGCGCCCAGGGATTCCGGCTCGTCGCACTCGCCGTCGCCCAGGAAGCACCAGACTTTCTGTTTGCCCGGCTGGATGAAACCGCGGTGTTCCAGGTACTTCATGAAGCGCGCCTGGTAGATCGCCTGGATCGGGCCCAGACCCATCGATACGGTCGGGAACTGCCAGAAGTCAGGCATCAGCCAAGGGTGCGGGTAGGACGACAGGCCCTGACCGTCGACTTCCTGGCGGAAGTTGTTCATCTGGTCTTCGGTGATGCGGCCTTCCATGAATGCACGGGCATAAACGCCTGGCGAGGTGTGGCCCTGGAAGTAGATCAGGTCGCCGCCGTGTTCGTCGGTCGGGGCCTGGAAGAAATAGTTGAAGCCGATGTCATACAGGGTCGCGCTGGAAGCGAAGCTGGAGATGTGACCACCCAGGTCCGAATCTTTCAGGTTCGTGCGCATTACCATGGCCATCGCGTTCCAGCGTACCAGCGAGCGAATGCGGCGTTCCATGAACAGGTCGCCAGGCATGCGTGCTTCGTGGGTAACGGGAATCGTGTTGCGGTAAGGCGTGGTGATCGCGTAAGGGAGCTGCGAGCCGCTGCGGGTCGCGAGTTCGCCCATACGGGTCATCAGATAGTGAGCACGGTCTTCGCCTTCTTTGTCGAGAACCGATTCCAGGGCGTCCAGCCATTCCTGGGTTTCGACGGGATCGAGGTCTTGCATGGCTTGCTCCAGGGCGGAAAGGCTTCCAGAATCGGTTGCCTGAGTTTGCGACTGGCCTTGTGGGCAGACGATTTAAAATTCTTGGATTGCCGACAGGTTGTTCCGGCGGCGTGTAGTTTTACTACAAATCTTCCGGCATTTCAGCCTTTCGAATGTATAGACGAGTAGTAAAACTACAGATGAAAGGCTTGTGGCCTCCGACTGCGTTGTGAGAATAATCGTTAAGGCGGGTCGATTTCCATCCGAATAAGGTGAAAGTTTGATGCTGGATGCCAAAGAAGAAGAAATTTCAGCTATTTCTAACTTTTGTTCGACACTCCTTCACGTAGCGGGTTTTCATCATTCACTACAAGCGGCCCCTTATACGCCGATCAAGGATAGACCATGACCCTGCCCGCGCTTGCCGAACTGCCCGCCATTCTCCTGCCGTTGGTCAGCCGATCGGAGCAGTCGTTCCGTACGTCCGTCGCCGCCCTCGAAGACGATCACGGCCTGTCGAACTGGTCGCCGGAGCGCTGGGCGCAATTTGCCCGCGTCACCGCCGCCAGCGAGTTTGTCATTGAACAGAGCGTTCGTGACCCTTTGATGTTGCTGTCGCTGGTGGCGTCCGGCGAACTCGACCGACCCTTTGCGCCCGGCGAGTTGCGCGCGCAGATCGCTGCCGCCGCGAACAGCGCGCAGAACGAAGATGAGCTCGGCCGTGCCCTGCGCCGCCAGCGCGCGCGCCATCAGGTGCGGATCATCTGGCGCGACCTGACCCGCCAGGCCGATCTGGTGCAGACCTGCCGCGACCTCTCGGACATGGCCGACGCCACCATCGATCAGGCTTATCAGTGGCTGTACAGCCGCCACTGCGAGCAATTCGGCACACCGACCGGGCGGCGCAGCGGGCTGCCGCAGCAGATGGTCATCCTCGGCATGGGCAAACTCGGCGCGGTCGAGCTGAATCTGTCCTCGGACATCGACCTGATCTTCGCCTACCCCGAAGGCGGCGAAACCGTTGGCGTCAAACGCTCGCTGGATAATCAGGAATTTTTCATTCGTCTCGGTCAGCGTCTGATCAAGGCCCTCGATCCGATGACGGTCGACGGCTTCGTTTTCCGCGTTGACATGCGTCTGCGCCCCTACGGATCGTCCGGTGCGTTGGTGCTGAGCTTCAATGCGCTGGAGCAGTATTACCAGGATCAGGGCCGCGACTGGGAACGCTACGCGATGATCAAGGCGCGGGTGGTGGCTGGCGATCAGGTCGCCGGTGCGCAGTTGCTCGACATGCTTCGGCCATTCGTTTATCGGCGCTATCTGGACTTCTCGGCGATCGAAGCGCTGCGCACCATGAAGCAGTTGATCCAGCAGGAAGTGCGGCGCAAGGGCATGGCCGACAACATCAAGCTCGGCTCCGGCGGCATTCGTGAAGTCGAGTTCATTGCTCAGGCCTTCCAGTTGATCCACGGTGGCCGCGACCTGAGCCTGCAACAGCGTCCTTTATTAAAGGTGCTGAGCACGCTGGAGGGGCAGGGCTATCTGCCGCCGGCGGTGGTCAGTGAGTTGCGCGAAGGTTACGAGTTTCTGCGTTACACCGAGCACGCGATTCAAGCGATTGCCGATCGGCAGACGCAAATGCTGCCGGACAATGCGCAGGATCAGGCGCGTATCGCCTTCATGCTGGGTTTCGCCGATTGGCAGGCCTTCCATGAACAATTGATGTTCTGGCGCGGCCGCGTGGCCTGGCATTTCGCCCAGGTGATCGCCGATCCCGACGAGGAGGAGGGTAGCGAAAGCGAAGTGGTGGTCGGTGGTGAATGGCTGCCATTGTGGGAAGAAGAACAAGACGAAGAGGCCGCGTGCCGACAGTTGCAGGAGGGCGGTTTTGTCGATGCCGGCAAAGCGCTGAAGGCGCTGGCCGGTTTGCGCGGCAGTCCGCAATTGCGCGCGATGCAGCGACTGGGGCGCGAGCGTCTCGATGCCTTTATTCCGCGACTGCTCGCGCAAGCGGTAGAGCACGACAATCCCGACTTGGTACTTGAGCGCGTGCTGCCACTGGTGGAAGCGGTGGCGCGGCGTTCGGCGTATCTGGTGTTGCTCACGGAAAACCCCGGTGCGCTGCGGCGTTTGCTGACCCTGTGTGCGGCGAGTCCGTGGATTGCCGAGCAGATCACACGCTTCCCGCTGCTGCTCGACGAATTGCTCAACGAGGGCCGGCTGTTCAAACCGCCGCTGGCGCCGGAACTGGCGGCCGAGTTGCGCGAGCGCCTGACGCGGATTCCCGAGGACGACCTCGAACAACAAATGGAAGCCCTGCGCCATTTCAAACTGGCGCATCGCTTGCGCGTGGCTGCCTCGGAAATCGCCGGCAGTCTGCCGTTGATGAAAGTCAGCGATTACCTGACGTGGCTGGCCGAGGCGATTCTCGAACAAGTGCTGGCCCTCGCCTGGCGCCAGACCGTGGCCAAGTACGGCACGCCGCTGCGCACCGATGGCACCTTGTGCGATCCCGGCTTCATCATTGTCGGTTATGGCAAAGTCGGCGGCATTGAATTAGGGCATGGTTCGGATCTGGATCTGGTGTTCATCCACGACGGCGATCCGCAGGCGGAAACCGATGGACCGAAATCCATCGATGGCGCGCAGTTCTTCACGCGCCTGGGGCAGCGGATCATTCACCTGCTCACGGCGCAGACCAACTCCGGCCAGCTGTATGAAGTGGACATGCGTCTGCGTCCGTCCGGTGCTTCCGGGCTATTGGTGAGTTCCCTCGGCGCGTTTGCCCGCTATCAGGAAAATGAAGCCTGGACGTGGGAGCATCAGGCTTTGGTGCGCGCGCGGGTGCTGGTCGGCAGTCAGGATGTCGGCCAGGCTTTCGAGAAGGTCCGTGCACAGGTATTGGGCAAGCCGCGAGATCTGGCCAGGCTGCAACAGGAAGTCAGCGAGATGCGCGCGAAGATGCGCGACAACCTCGGCACCCGGATTACCGCGGCCGGTACCGCGGCGAATGCTTTCGATGCGGGCGTGCCGTTCGACCTCAAGCAGGACGCCGGTGGTATCGTCGATATTGAATTTATGGTGCAATACGCGGCCCTGGCGTGGTCGCAGAGCCATCCGCCGCTGCTGCGCTGGACCGATAACATCCGCATTCTGGAAGAGCTGGAACACGAAGGGCTGATGCGCGCCGAAGATGCCAGCCTGTTGCGCGAGGCCTACAAGGCCTACCGCTCCGCCGCCCATCGGCAGGCCTTGCAGAAAGACGCCGGGGTGATACCGGGCGACCAGTTTGCCGACGAACGCCGGCAGGTTTTGCGGATTTGGAAAGAGTTGGGGCTAAGCTGAGCCACAAATGTATGGCCGGATGCAAAACCCTGTAGGAGTGAGCCTGCTCGCGATAGCGGAATGACAGTCGACAGTCATGTTGAAGCAAGTGACCCATCGCCAGCAGCGCCGCTTCCACAATGATTATCGAGGCGGGGAGGCGTAAATGCCTCCCCGGTTCGTTTTTGGAAACCACATGAATATTCTGATCGTTGGGCCCAGTTGGGTCGGTGACATGGTGATGGCGCAGACACTGTTTCAGTGCCTCAAACAGCGCCACCCGCAATGCGCAATCGACGTGCTGGCGCCCGAATGGAGCCGGCCGATCCTTGAGCGCATGCCCGAAGTGCGCAAGGCCTTGAGCTTCCCGCTCGGCCACGGTGCGCTGGAACTGGCGACGCGCCGGCGTATCGGCAAATCCCTGCGCGGTCAGTACGATCAGGCGATCCTGCTGCCCAATTCGCTGAAATCGGCGCTGGTGCCGTTTTTTGCCGGCATCCCTAAACGCACCGGCTGGCGCGGCGAATTCCGCTACGGCCTGCTCAACGACGTGCGCACCCTCGACAAACAACGCTATCCGCTGATGATCGAGCGGTTCATGGCTCTGGCCTACGAGCCGAACGCCGAGCTGCCGAAGCCGTACCCGCGGCCGAGTCTGCAAATCGACCCGGTTACCCGCGAAGCGGCCCTGGCGAAATTCGGTCTGACCCTCGATCGCCCGGTCCTGGCCTTGTGCCCCGGGGCCGAGTTCGGCGAATCCAAGCGCTGGCCGTCCGAGCACTATGCCAAGGTCGCCGAAGCGCGCATCCGCGAAGGCTGGCAGGTATGGCTGTTCGGCTCGAAAAACGATCATGCAGTGGGCGAAGACATTCGCGCCCGGCTGATCCCGGGTTTGCGCGAAGAGTCGGTCAATCTCAGCGGCGGCACCTCACTGGCCGAGGCCATCGATCTGCTGTCCTGCGCCGGTTCGGTGGTGTCCAACGACTCCGGTCTGATGCACGTCGCTGCGGCATTGAATCGTCCGCTGGTCGCGGTCTACGGCTCGACCTCGCCGGGCTTCACCCCGCCATTAGCCGAGCAGGTCGAGATCGTGCGCCTGGGCATCGAATGCAGCCCTTGCTTTGATCGCACTTGCCGTTTCGGCCATTACAACTGCCTGCGCCAGCTGATGCCGGATGCGGTCAATGATGCCTTGCAGAAACTGCAGGGCTCTGTGGTCGAGGTCCATTAAGTTGCGGGTACTGTTGATCAAGACTTCATCGCTGGGCGACGTGATTCATGCGTTGCCGGCGCTGACCGACGCCGCCCGGGCCATTCCCGGAATCAAATTCGACTGGGTGGTGGAAGAAGGCTTCGCCGAGATCCCGACCTGGCACCCGGCCGTCGACAAAGTGATTCCGGTGGCGATCCGCCGCTGGCGCAAAAATATCTGGAAGACCATTACCAGCGGTGAGTGGAAACGTTTCAAGCAAAGCGTGCGCGCGAACAAATACGATCTGGTGATCGATGCCCAAGGCCTGCTGAAAAGCGCCTGGCTGACCCGCTACGTCAAAGCGCCGGTGGCCGGTCTCGATAAAGGTTCGGCCCGTGAGCCGATGGCTTCGCGTTTTTATGACCGCAAACTGGCGGTGGCCCGTGGTCAGCACGCCGTCGAGCGCCTGCGGCAGTTGTTCGCCATTGCCCTCGGGTACGACTTGCCCAAAGGCCTCGGCGATTACGGCCTCAACGTCGAACGACTGGTCGAGTTGCCACGCAGGAATGCCTACGTGGTGTTCCTGCACGGCACCACCTGGGACACCAAGCACTGGCCGGAACTCTATTGGCGCGAACTGACCGAGCGGGTTGGCTATCTTGGCGTCGGCATCAGACTGCCGTGGGGCAACCCGCAGGAAAAGGCCCGCGCCGAGCGCATCGCTGCCGGTTTCAAGCACGCCGAAGTGCTGCCGAAGCTGAATCTGGCCGGCGTCGGCAAAGTCCTCGCCGGCGCGCAGGCTTGCGTGGCGGTGGACACCGGACTCGGCCATCTGGCCGCTGCGCTGGACGTGCCGACCATTTCGTTGTTCGGCCCGACCAACCCGGGCCTGACCGGCGCTTACGGCAAATTGCAGATTCATCTGGCCAGCGACTTCCCGTGCGCGCCTTGCCTGCAGAAGAAATGTACTTATCAACCGACCGAGCAGGATGCCCGTCAGTTTGACCTGAAACGCGAGCAGCCCTTGTGCTTCACGCGTGTAAATCCCGAGCGTGTCGCCAGTCGACTGAGCACGTTGTTGATGGCTGAGGAGCTGCGCTGATGCAATTGGCATTCGTCCTGTACAAATATTTCCCGTTCGGTGGCTTGCAGCGCGATTTCATGCGCATAGCCCTCGAATGCCAGAAGCGTGGTCATCAGATTCGCGTCTACACGCTGATCTGGGAAGGCGACGTACCGCCGGGCTTTGAAGTGCTGGTGGCGCCGGTCAAGGCGTTCTTCAATCACCGCCGCAACGAAAAACTCAGCGCGTGGATGGCAGCGGATCTGGCCAGGCGCCCGGTCGATCGTTTGATCGGCTTCAACAAGATGCCGGGCCTGGACGTCTACTACGCCGCCGACGGCTGCTTCGAAGACAAGGCGCAGAACCTGCGTAACTCGCTGTACCGCCGCTGGGGCCGCTATCGCCACTTCGCCGAGTACGAGCGCGCGGTGTTTGCCAAAGACGCGAAGACCGAAGTACTGATGATTTCCGAAGTGCAGCAGCCACTGTTCATCAAGTATTACGACACCCCACTCGAACGCTTCCACCTGCTGCCGCCGGGCATCGCCCAGGACCGTCGGCGTCCAGCGAATGCTGATGAAATCCGCGCCGGGTTCCGCGCCGAATTCAATCTCAAGGACGACGAACTGCTGCTGGTGCAGATCGGCTCCGGCTTCAAGACCAAAGGTGTCGATCGCAGCCTGAAAGCGCTGGCCGGATTGCCTGGCGAATTGCGCAAACGCACGCGGCTGTTTGTAATCGGCCAGGATGACCCCAAATTGTTCCAGATGCAGAGTGCGACGCTGGGCCTGGGCGACAATGTGACCTTTCTCAAAGGGCGCAGCGATATCCCGCGTTTTCTGCTTGGCGCCGATCTGTTGATTCACCCGGCTTACAACGAAAACACCGGCACCGTGCTGCTTGAAGCGCTGGTGGCCGGGTTGCCGGTGCTGGTCAGCGCGGTCTGCGGTTACGCCCATTACATTGCCGAGGCGGATGCCGGGCGAGTGCTGGACGAGCCGTTCGAGCAGGCGCAACTGACGCAGTACCTGACCGAGATGTTGAGCAACGACGCTGCACGTGCGGCCTGGAGCCGCAACGGTCTGGCCTTCGCCGAGACGGCCGACCTCTACAGCATGCCGCAGCACGCGGCCGATGTGATTCTGGCGGAGCACGCTTAATGAAGTTGATGCTGGCTGAACCGTTCAAAAGCCTTTGGGCCGGACGCGACCCGTTCGCCGCAGTCGAAGGCTTGCAGGGCGAGGTATACCGCGAGCTGGAAGCGCGCCGGACATTGCGCACCGAAGTCGACGGCCATGGCTTTTTCGTCAAGATCCACCGTGGCATCGGCTGGGGTGAAATCTTCAAGAACCTGCTGACCGCCAAACTGCCGGTGCTTGGCGCCGGGCAAGAGTGGAAAGCCATTCAGCGGTTGCAGGAGGTCGGCGTGCCGACCATGACCGCCGTCGCTTATGGCGAGAAGGGCAGCAATCCGGCGGATCAGCATTCGTTTATCGTCACCGAAGAACTGGCGCCGACCATCAGTCTTGAAGATTACAGCATCGACTGGGTCAAACAGCCGCCGGAGCCGAAGCTCAAGCGCGCGCTGATTGCCGAAGTCGCGCGGATGACCGGCATGATGCACCGCGCCGGGGTCAACCACCGTGACTGCTACATCTGCCACTTCCTGCTGCACACCGACAAGCCGGTCACGCCGGAAGATTTCAAGCTCTCGGTGATCGACCTGCACCGTGCCCAGACCCGCGCGAAGATCACTCAACGCTGGCGCAACAAGGACCTGGCGGCGCTGTACTTTTCGGCGCTGGATATCGGCCTGACCCGCCGCGACAAACTGCGTTTCCTCAAGGGCTATTTCCAGCAGCCGCTGCGGCAGATTCTGGCGCAGGAAGCGCCGCTGCTGAACTGGCTGCAAGGCAAGGCCGACAAGCTCTACGAGCGTAAGCAGCGTTACGGGGACGCGCTCTGATGGCGGGCTGGACGCTTGAGCCGCAGTACAGCGACCTTGCCGAAGATTTCGGCAGCCTCGAAGCGGTGTTTGCGTTGCAGGGTGAACGCCTGACCCGCGATCCGCTGTCGGAGGTGATCCGCGTGCAGCGCGACGGTGTCAATTACTACGTCAAGCGCTACGTCGGCGCCGGTAAGGGCCTGCGCCGCTACCTCGGCAAGCCGCGGGTGAAGATGGAGTGGCAGAACCTCAAACGCTTCGCCAAGTGGGGCATTCCCACCGCCGAGGTGGTGGCCTGGGGGCTGGAGCGGCGGGGCGCGGCCTACGATCGTGGCGCGATGATCACCCGTGAGTTGCCCAACACCGAAGACCTCTCGGCACTGGCCGAGCGCAAGGATCCCAAGCTTGAAGATCGCGCCTGGGTCGACGGCGTCAGTCGTCAACTGGCCGGCTATACCCGGACAATGCATGATCACCGCTTTACCCATAACGACTTGAAATGGCGCAACCTGTTGATCGATGATCAGGCGCGGATTTTTCTGATCGACTGCCCCAATGGCGAATTCTGGCGCGGCTTCTGGCTCAAGTACCGAATCACCAAGGACCTGGCCTGTCTCGACAAGCTGGCCAAATATCACCTGTCCAATACCCAGCGCCTGCGCTTCTATAAGCAATACCGCCAGTGCGATCGGCTCGATGTCGCCGACAAGAAACGGATTCGGCACGTGGTGAGATTTTTTGAGGGACGGGAATGACTGATTTTCTCGCCGAACAAGACCGTGCGCTGCTGGAGCGTCACGGTCTCGGCACTTTCGATGCGCTGTGGGCCAAACAGCTTGAGGCTGTGGATGAGCCCAACACTGCCGGTGGCGGCTGGAGCAGCGTGTTTCGCCTGGATCTGGAAGGCCAGGGTTACTACCTCAAGCGTCAGAGCAACTATCTGACGCGTACCTTGCATGCGCCCTTTGGCGAGCCGAGTTTCGCCCGCGAATTCCGCAATATCAGCCGCTATCGCAAGCTCGGCATTCCGGCGCTGCAGGCGGCGTTTTTCGGTGAGCGCAAGGTCGACGGAGAAGTGCGCGCCATTTTGCTCACCCGCGCACTGGATGGCTGGAGCGATCTGGATTCGTTGCTCGAACGCTGGGGGCAACTCAGCGCCGCGCAACATTCGGCCATCCTCAAGGCTTGCGGATTGCTGGCGCGGCGTCTGCACGGCGTGCGGCAGGTGCATGGCTGTTTTTATCCCAAGCATATTTTTCTGCGTGCCACCGGCGACGGCTATGAGGCGCAGCTGATCGATCTGGAGAAAACCCGGCCGCTGCTGTTCGGCATGCGCGACCGGGTCAAGGATCTCGAACCGTTGCAACGCCGCGCGCCGCAGTGGAGCGAGGCAGACTTGCGGCAATTGCTCGCGGCTTATCTGGATCAGCCGGATGACAGTTCACTGCTCGACCGTTGGCTGGTGCGGCTGACGGCGCGGCGCAGCCACAAGGAGGCCCGCTGATGCGCTTGTCCGAGCTGGCCCTGGCCGGGCGCACACCTTCTTTACCGCTGACTGTGACGTTGGCGGATGCGGCCGGTGCGGCGGATCTGCAATTGCTGAGTCTGCTGCGGGTGTTGCCTGGGCAGCGCTATGTCGGTGCCGGGGTCTGGCGTGGCCGGCCGGTACTGGCGAAATTGCTGGTGGGCAGCAAAGCCGCCCGGCATTTCCAGCGTGAGCTCGAAGGCGTGCGGTTGCTGGCCGCCCAGAGCATGACCACGCCGCTGCTGTTGGCCGATGGCCTGAAAGACGGCGAGGGCGGCTGGCTGCTGTTCGACTTTCTTGAAGAGGCTGAAAGCCTCGGCGATGCCTGGGCGAAAGTCGAGTCGCTGCCCGTGCTGGCTGATGAGCAAACAGCGGTGTTGGCCGAAGCGCTGGATGCGATCGGCCGGCTGCACGGCAAAGGACTCTGGCAGGAAGATCTGCACCTGGACAATCTGTTGCGCCACGGCGCTCAGCTGTATCTGATCGATGGTGCCGGCGTGCGTGCCGAAACGCCGGGGCAGCCGTTGTCGCGGCAAAAGGTGCTGGAAAACCTCGGGGTATTTTTCGCCCAGTTGCCCAAGTCACTCGAACCTTTCACTGAAGAATTGCTGGTGTATTACCTGCTGAGCAACAGCGAACATGCCTTGCCGCTGGAGGCATTGCAGAAGCAGATCGACAAGGTCCGTAGTTGGCGACTCAGGGATTATCTGATCAAGGTCGGCCGCGATTGCACCTTGTTTTCGGTTCACCGCGGCGCATTCGCTTTGCGCGCGATTCGCCGCGAAGAAGAGGCTGCCATGCTACCGGTGCTCGATCAGGCAGACGCCTTGCTTGATCGGGGGCATCTGTACAAGACCGGCGGCGCGGCCAGCGTCGGCCGAGTCGAGGCGGGCGGCCGCACGCTGGTGATCAAGCGCTACAACATCAAGGGTTTTGCCCATTGGCTCAAACGCTTCTGGCGCCCGAGCCGGGCCTGGCACTCGTGGCGCGAAGGCAATCGTCTGGCCTTTCTTGGCATCGCCACGCCGAAACCGCTGGCGGTACTGGAGAAGCGCTTTTTGTGGCTGCGTCGCAGTGCCTATCTGGTCACCGAGTATCTGCCTGGGCCGGACATCATCGAGCGCTTCGCGCCCTACGTGGAGAGTGGCCAGGCACCGGAAGCCGAGTTGCAGGCGCTGGATCAACTGTTTACCCGGTTGATCGCCGAGCGCATCAGTCATGGCGATTTCAAGGGGCACAATCTGTTCTGGCAGCAGGATCGCTGGGCGCTGATCGATCTGGATTCGATGTGTCAGCATGGATCCGACGGCAGTTTTGCACCGGCCTATGCCCGTGATCGCGCGCGATTCATGCGCAACTGGCCTGAAAGCAGTGCATTGTACAAGGCGATTGATCAGCGGTTGCCGAAGGCAGCCCCCGGCGCTGGTTGAAGGCTTTGGCGAAAGGGCGCGAATGCGTTGAAAGATGCCCGTTTGCGTTGGCGGACAGAAAACCGCGATTTGTCCTACAACTTCTGTGGAAGCCATCAACTGTGCTCTGCTGGGCTCCGATGTTAATTTCACCGGATGGTTGCTCGGGGGCGGGCTGTACTTGAATACTCGCGCCCGGTTTCTTTCCTCCGATCGCCACGAGTCAATTCGTACAGGGTAATTTCAGTGACGTTTACGCTATAATCCCGCCCTTTAGCTGTCACTCGCCCTGTGCGAGGACACATCAATTTTCAAGGCGCATCGCGCCTGCATGCAGACTAAAGAGGCTAGACCCCTGTGGCATTGACGATTCTTGGCCTGTCCGGCGCCCTTAGCCATGATCCTTCCGCAGCCTTGTACATCGACGGCAAGCTGGTCGCGGCGGCAGAAGAAGAGCGCTTCGTACGCGATAAACATGCAAAGAACCGCATGCCCTACGAATCGGCAAAGTTCTGCCTCGAGCAAGCTGGCATCAAACCTTCCGACGTTGACGTAGTGGCGATTCCCTTCGCCCCGATCAGCCTGTTCGGCAAAGCCCGCTGGCACTACGCCAAGCGCTACTGGTACGCACCGGATCGCGCGCTCGATGCGATCCTGATGGGCAACCGTCGCTACAAGCGCTATCGCAACAAGATCGTCTGGTGCCTGGAGCAACTGGGCTTCGATCCGAAGAAAATCAAGATCGAGCCGGTCGAGCATCACTTGGCTCACGCCTCCAGCGCCTACCACTGCTCGGGTTTCAAAGAGAAAACCGCGATCCTCGGCATCGACGGCAAGGGCGAATACGCCACGACCTTCTTCGGCTACGGCGAAAACGGCAAGATCCACAAGATCAAGGAATTCTTCGATCCGGACTCCCTCGGTGGTCTGTACGGTGCGATCACCGAATTTCTCGGCTTCGAGATGCTCGACGGCGAATTCAAGGTCATGGGCATGGCGCCGTACGGCGATGCCAGCAAATATGATTTCTCGCGTCTGGCCTCGTTCGAGAATGGCGAGCTGGTGATCAATACCGACTACGCCAACGTCATCGGCCTGCGCCGCTATAAAGAGAAGGGCAAAGGCTTCTACTTTTCTCCGAAGCTGATCGAGTGGCTGGGGCCGAAGCGAGAAGGCGACATCGCCGACGAGCCTTACATTCACTACGCCGCCAGCATGCAAGCGCTGTTCGAGAAGCTGGCGCTGCAGATGATCGACCACTACCTGGGCGATGTGCTCAAGGAAACCGGCAAGCTGGCCTTCGCCGGCGGCTGTGCGTTGAACGTCAAACTGAACCAGAAAATCATCGCCCGCGACGACATCAAAGAGCTGTTCGTCCAGCCGGCATCCGGTGACGCTGGTACGGCCGTAGGCGCCGCCGCTTACGTGTCCCACGCTCGTGGCGTACCGGTGGAGAAGATGGAGCACGTCTACCTTGGCCCGTCTTACAGCAACGAAGATGTGATTGCCGCCTGCGCCCGTCATGAGAACAAGCCGACCTGGCGCAAACTCGACAACATGCCGCAAGAGATTGCCAGGATCATGGTCGAGGGCAATCCGGTGGCCTGGTTCCAGGGCCGCATGGAATTCGGCCCGCGTGCACTTGGCGGTCGTTCGATCATCGGTTGCCCGAGCATTCCCGGTGTGGCTGACCGCATCAACCACCAGATCAAGTTCCGTGAGCGCTGGAGGCCTTTCTGCCCGTCGATGCTCGACACCGTCGCGCCACAGATGATCAAGATCGATCACCCGGCGCCGTTCATGACCTTCACGTTCGAAGTGGCCGAGGAGTGGAAGACGCGCGTGCCGGAAGTCGTTCACGAAGACGGTACTTCACGCGCTCAGGTGCTCAAGCGTGAGTACAACCCGCGCTACTACGACATGATGAAGGCGCTGGAAGACCTGACCGGTAACGGCGTATCGCTGAACACGTCGCTCAACCGTCGGGGCGAACCGATGATCTGCTCGCCGACTGACGCCCTGAACATGTTTTTCGGCTCTGACCTGCAATATCTGATCATGGAAGATATTCTTGTCGTCAAAGAAGGCGTGCAAGGAAACGGTCTTGACTGAAACACTGATCAGCGTCGTGATCCCCGCGTACAACTACGCCAGATCGCTGCCACGGGCAGTGGAGTCGGTATTGGCGCAGTTGCACGAGGCCGCAGCGGATCTGCTGGTCATCGATGATGGGTCTACAGACACGACGCCTGAAGTGTTGGACAGACTGCTGGTCGAGCATGCCGGACGATTTCGGGCAATACGACAAAGCAATGGCGGACTTTCCTGCGTGCGCAACCGCGGGATCGAGGAAACCAGCGGGCGTTTTCTCGTGTTTCTCGACGCTGATGACGAAATGGCGCCGGGGGCGCTGGCCGCTCTGGCGCGACATATCGCGAGCAACCCCGAGACCAGAATGATCATCGGCGCGCACTGGTCGGTTTTCTCCGGGGGCAAACGCAGCCTGCAGCCTGTAAAGCCATTGCCTGCCACGGTGCGGCAGCGGGTCAAGGGCTATCTGCTGGATAAAACCGTGTCGATCTCCAACGGCGCCTGTGCGATGCATCGCGAGGTGTTCGCACCGGGCAACTATCCGGAACAGTTGCGCAACGTCGAGGACTTGCCGGTCTTCGCGCAGGTGTTGGCGCGGTTCCCTTGCAGCGTCCTGCAGCAACCACTGGCGCTCATTTACAAGCACGCAGACAGCATGCGTCATGACCTGCACCAGAGTCTTGCGGCGGGTACCGAACAAGTTGTCAGCGAGGTCTTTTCCAGTCGGCGAATGCCCCAAGAGTTTCATGATTTGCGTCAGGCCTATCTGGCGCAGCGTTGCCTGTCATTGTTCCGGGATTGCTACTCGCATCGTGAGTACGCGCTGGCGAAGACCTTCTATATGCAAGCGCTACGGGCCGACTGGCACATCCTGGGGCGTTGGTCGTACTTGCGCAAAGCGCTGCGCCTGCTGTTTCGATAAACCGGATTATTGATTTCTGCGTACCTGTGGCGCGTGATGTTGAGGGGGCTGGGTGAAAGGTACGGATAGGAAATGGGTGGCCAAGGCCGCTCAGGTAATCAGTGAACGACCGGTCAGCGTGGCGTTCTGGGCAAGCATTCTGCTCTCGCTGGTCGCCGTGTCAGGTACTGCCACGGTCGGGCGCGATGCCGCCTTGTACATCGATATCGCGCAGCAGGTGGTCTTGCATGGCACTGATGCCGCCTGGCAGCATTTCGACTGGCCCTGGTTTTCCTTCCTTCTGGCGCTGACCCATCGCGTCACGCACCTGCCCCTGGAATTGAGTGCCTATCTGTGGTGCGGCCTGTTTTTCGCCGGCACCAGTGCCCTGATGGTGGATTGCGTGCGCCGCCGCTCTCCCGAGATCGCCGGCTGGGCATGCCTGGTCGTGCTGGCGATGCCGGCAGTCAATGCGTTTCGAAATGACATCATCCGCGAATGCGGCTTCTGGTTTTTCTGCACCCTGACATTGTGGCAGGCGTTGCGCTGGCAAGCCCTGGGCGGCTGGCTCAGAGCCGGGCTGATTCATCTGGCGATCGTGGCCGCAGCCTTGTTTCGACTGGAAGCTCTGCTGTTATTGCCGGCGCTGGCGCTGTGGCAGTTGCCGGGTTTGTGGCGCTCTGGCCAGCGCATACGATTGTTGCAGCTGGGGTTACTGCCTGTGTTGGGGCTTGCGGTCGCCGCGGCCTCGGGCGTGTTGATGTCTGCGCGCTTCGTGCTCTATCTGGACATGATTGCGCCGCAAGGCGTGTACGCCTCGTTTCAGACACTTTCAGAACAATTTGCCAATTCGTTGATCACCAAGTATTCGCAGGACGAAGCTGGGCGCATTGTGTTTTTTGGCATGCTGGCCGCAATGGCGATCAGTTTCGTCAAACTGGCGGGACCTTTCGCTGCGCCTTTCGTACTGCGCCGCAACTGGTCGGTGCTGAGCGATTACTGGCGCGACTATCGCCTGTTCGCCTGGGTTGCGCTGTTGTATCTGGTGGTGCTGATTCTGTTTTTCATCAAGCTGCAGTTCATGAACACGCGTTACCTGAGCTTCCTGAACCTGTTGTTTGTACCTGCGCTGGCTATGGCATTGGCAGCGTTTGCCCGGCAGTTTCCACGCTGGACCAAGGCGCTGGTGGTCGTAGCGCTGCTGGTGATGCTGTCAAACGTGATCTCCACCGGCGCCGGCAAAACCCATTACGTGGCGGCGGGACGCTGGTTGTCCGAGCATGTCGAGCCTGACGCTGCAGCCTGGTTCGAAGACGGTCGCATCAGCTACTACGCGGGACGGGGTTATGTTTTGCCGACGCTGACCCGCGAGCAGGCGATGTCGCCGGAGCATGCCGGTCAGTACCGCTATTTCCTCATTGAAGGAAAAGGTGATGAGCCGTGGCTTGGCGAGTGGCTGATGGCGCACAAAATGCGCATCATCGAGCGCTTCGCCAATCGCAAGGGCGCGACAATTCTGGTGATCGGCCGTTAAAGGTCAGCTCAGCAGCAGGCGCAAGCGCTCGATCAGCGCATCCTGACGATTGCCTGGCAACGCCTGGCGGTAGCCTTCGAGGAAAGTTTTGCCGGCGTCCTGGCCGAGCAGCCATTGCCGGTCTTGCTTGTAGCGCAGCAGATGAGCGAAGTTGCGCAGTCGCTTGCTATCGCTCAGGGCGCGTCGCTGGCAACGCAGGTCGGCAATGTCGATCAGCCCGAGATGATTGTCCGGTGTCTGCACCACGTTGCCGAAATGCAAGGATCGAAAGTACACGCCTCTCTCATGCAGTTGCGCAATGAACGCCCCGAGTCGGGCGCGCAACGTGTCGGTTTCTTCGGGAGTGCCCTGCAATTGCCGCACGGTCTCGCCCGCCAGCGGCGCGTAATAGACGCCGTCACGTTGAATGCTCGGAATACGGTAAACGGCGATCACATCCGGGCAGAGGATGCCGCGCTGCTGCAACGCTCTGGTGTTGTTGGCAAAGCGTTGGGCATAGGGAAAGAACAGCGCCGAACTCAGCAAGCGCTTGCGGCGAAACAGTTTGAGCATGCGACCGTCGGCCAACCTGAGCACCTTGTCGCCGGAACCGTCGGCTTCGAGTACCTGAGCACCTTTGCGCATTGCCTCGTAAGTGCTGTGATCAATCGATTGCATGCCAGACTCCCCATCGTGAGCCGGCTATCTTAACCGACTTGGCCAAAGGCTGGCGCCCGGTGATGTTTATCGGCGCAAAAGGGCCTGTGATATCATCGCCGCCTCACTGATTTACGCGGATTCCCATGAGCAGTCCTGAACCGAAAGCCCAGTCAACGCTGGCGATCTATTTCCGCCTTTTGGCTTACGTGCGTCCCTACGCCGGCCTGTTCATCCTGAGTATCGTCGGCTTCCTGATCTTCGCCTCGACCCAACCGATGCTTGCCTACATCCTCAAGTATTTCGTCGATGGCCTGGCCAATCCAGAGGCCAGTCTGTTCCCCGGCAACCCCTATCTCGGCAAGTTGCAGCTGCTCGAAAGCGTGCCGTTGTTGATCGTGCTGATTGCCGTGTGGCAAGGCGTCGGTTCGTATCTGGGCAACTACTTTCTGGCGCGGGTCTCCCTGGGCCTGGTGCATGACCTGCGGGTTGTGCTGTTCAACAAGCTGCTGGATCTGCCCAACAGTTATTTCGACAAGAACAATTCCGGTCATCTGATTTCCCGCATCACGTTCAACGTGACCATGGTCACCGGCGCCGCCACGGATGCGATCAAGGTGGTGATCCGCGAAGGCATGACGGTGATCTTCCTGTTCTGCACCCTGTTGTGGATGAACTGGAAACTCACCTTGGTCATGGTCGCGATCCTGCCGGTCATCGGCCTGATGGTGAACAGCACCAGCAAGAAATTCCGCAAGCAGAGCAAGAAGATTCAGGTATCGATGGGCAATGTCACGCACGTGGCGTCCGAGACCATTCACGGGTACCGCGTGGTCCGCAGTTTTGGCGGCGAAACCTATGAGAAGACCCGCTTTCGCGACGCCAGCCAGAGCAATACCGATAAACAACTGACAATGACCAAGACCGGCGCGGTGTATACGCCGATGCTGCAATTGGTGACGTACAGCGCCATGGCCGTGGTGATGTTTCTGGTGCTGTACCTTCGGGGTGATGCGTCGCCTGGTGATCTGGTGGCCTACATCACCATGGCCGGCCTGCTGCCGAAACCGATTCGCCAGCTCTCCGAAGTCAGCTCGACGATCCAGAAGGGCGTGGCTGGCGCCGAGAGTATTTTCGAACAGCTGGATGAGCCGGCGGAAGTCGATCACGGCACGGTCGAGCGCGACCGCCTGCAAGGTCGCCTCGAAGTGCGCAACCTCAGCTTCAGTTATCCGAACAGCGAGAAAAAAGTCCTCGATGACATCAGTTTCGTCGTCGAGCCCGGGCAAATGGTGGCGCTGGTCGGTCGTTCCGGCAGCGGCAAGTCCACCCTGGCCGGCCTGATTCCACGCTTCTACCAGCACGAGAAAGAGCACGGGCAGATTCTGCTGGATGACGTGCAGGTGCAGGACCTGACCCTGCGCAGCCTGCGTCGGCAGATTGCCCTCGTGACCCAGCAGGTCACGCTATTCAACGACACGGTGACCAATAACATCGCTTACGGCGATCTGGCGGGAGCACCGTTCGACGAGGTCAAGCGCGCGGCCACTGAAGCCTACGCCGATGAGTTCATCATCAAGATGCCGCAGGGCTACGAGACGCTGGTTGGCGAGAATGGCGTGCTGCTGTCCGGCGGCCAGCGTCAGCGCATCGCCATTGCACGGGCATTGCTCAAGGATGCGCCGCTGCTGATTCTCGATGAGGCCACGTCGGCCCTCGATACCGAGTCCGAACGGCATATCCAGGCGGCGCTGGATCATGTGGTGCAGAACCGCACGACGCTGGTGATCGCTCACCGCTTGAGCACCATCGAGAAGGCCGATCTGATTCTGGTCATGGACGAAGGCAAGATCGTCGAGCGCGGCACTCATACCCAGCTCCTGGCACAGAATGGTTATTACGCCCGCTTGCACGCCAAGGAATTCGAAGAAGGCGACGAGCTGCAACCGACCCATGTGACCGACCTATGCTGACGGCGTTTCGCGCCTGGCGTGAGCGCGGCTGGAGCGAGATCGATCAGGCCGCTTACGCCCAAGCCTGGCAGCGCTTCGGCGGCAGTTTTGCGACTCATCCCGAGGTGGTGGAGCGGCTGTCGACGTTTGTCGGCATCAAGCTGCACTACCTCGGCTGGATCGTCGATGGTGACGTCGTCGCGGCTGTTGCTTGCTGGGGCCGGCACGCCGCGCTGTCCAAGGAAGTCCTCAAGCGCGAGGGCAAGCGCGGGCTGCTCGACATGGGCAATGCCGAACTGATTCTGCCGATTGCCGCAGACGTCGTCGTCCCGGTGCGCCAGCGCATGGCGTACGTTTCGCAACTCAACGCCGAGCAGATCAGCACCCTGCGCGCGCAACCGGAAGGGCTGGCACTGGCGCGGTTGCCCGAGGATTACTCGAAGAAGTTTCGCTACAACCAGCGACGCGAGCAGCGCCTGCTGGAAGAGGCAGGCGGGTCGCTGGTGCCGATGTCCGACTTGACGCCACAGGAGCAGGCTGCCGCCTATGGCGATCTGTTTCAGCGTCGCTGGGGCTTTGAAGTGCCCGGCAAGGCCGGGCTGGTCGAAGTGTTCACCCTGCTGCGCGAGTTCATGACCGGGTCAGTGGTCATGCTTGAATCGGCACCGGTGGCGATCCAGATTCTCTACCGGGTCGAAGCGCCGCAGTGGGTGTCGCTGGAGTACGTCAATGGCGGCGTCGATCCGCAAAGTCGCGAGTTCAGCCCCGGCAGCGTATTGAGTTTCGTCAACACCCAGCAGGCCTGGGCGGATGCTCAGGCACTGGGCAAGACGCTGCGCTATTCATTCGGCCGTGCCGACCGTGAATACAAGGATCGCTGGTGTCACACGGTGCCCGTCTACAAGGTCTGAATCCATGACTGCTCGCAAGCAACAGCTCCTCAAGGCCCATCGCCGCAGCAAGCGCCTGTTCCTGATTGCGTTCTTGATCGTGCTGTTGGCGGCCGGCTTCCTGCTGGGCTGGTGGCTGCTGCCGTTATTGCTGGTGTTGGCCTGGGTGGCGCATGAGGCGTGGTTTGCCGACCATCTGTTCTATCGCGCCGCTGACGACTATCAATATCACTTTCCCAAGGATGCTGCGCAGCAGGCCGTGAAGCTGGATGCCGGTGTCCTGCGTCTGAGCGAGTGGCTGGCGCCGGGAGAAACGCTGGTGCTTGAACTCGAGGTCAAGGCGACCTGGCTCGGGCGCTGGCTGGATCCTTATGTCGAGCTGGGCGACGATCGCCAGGACTTCGAGCGGGGCGTCAACGGCCGGCGCTTTCTCAATCTGTCCGGGCAGGGCGTAGCGCTGGGTGAAAATACCCTGACGTTGCGCGGCCGCCATTGCACCCTGAGCGCTGCCGGTACGTTATGGGTCATGAGCAATCCCGATTACGCGCAGCAACGGGTCATGGTCATCGCGCCTCACGCCGATGATGCCGAACTGGCTGCGTTCGGCCTCTACAGTCGCTGCGAAGAAGCAAGCATCGTCACGCTGACCCAGGGCGAAATCGAGGCCGAAAACTTCCAGCGCCTGGGTCTGGACAAGGCTCAGGCAGCTCGGCTGAAGGGCAGGCTACGCAGTTGGGACAGCCTGAGCATTCCGATGTGGGGCGGGGTGCCGGCCAGTCGATGCGTACAGCTGGGCTATTACTGCCTGCAATTGCCAGCCATGGCCGAAGAGCCGGACACTTCATTCGGCTCGCGCGAATCCGGCGAAAACGATGTGCGCACTGTCCGCCAGCACAATCCGCTCACACTGCCGGGCGATGTCGACGGTGCGCCGACCTGGAACAATCTGGTCGGCGATATACAGCGATTGCTGGAGCACTTTCGCCCCGAGGTCGTCGTCACTCCGCATCCCGAACTGGACCCGCACAGCGATCACGTCGCCTCCACCCGTGCCCTGCTGGAAGCCATCGCAACCAGTGCGTGGAAGCCGTCGACCCTGCTGATGTACGCCAACCATCTGCATGACAATGATCGTTGGCCAATGGGCCCGGCCGGTGGCGGTATCGCCCTGCCGCCGGCGATCGAGCCCTTGCCGGCTGATCGCTTGTGGAGCCCGGTGCTGTCGGCGGATGTGCAACTGGACAAGGCCATGGCGCTGGCCATGGAGCATGACCTGCAGGGCGCGCTCGGATTCAAGCGGCAATTGCGTCGCGTCATTCAACAGATGCTTGCCGGACGCCGCTGGCCGGTCACAGGCAGTAACGAGTTTTTCCGCAAGGCCGTGCGGCGTCACGAACTGTTCTGGGTGCGTGACCTTTCAGATTGAGGCGGACGGCGCTTTACCCTGTGGTAATATCGCGCCCCTGTTCATTTTGTATGTGGGTTGCTCCATGAAGTTGTCCATGCCGCGTTTCGATCAAGCCCCTGTCTTGGTAGTCGGCGATGTCATGCTCGACCGTTACTGGCATGGCGGAACCTCACGGATTTCCCCTGAGGCGCCGGTGCCGGTGGTCAAGGTCGAGCAGATCGAAGACCGTCCGGGCGGTGCCGCGAACGTTGCCTTGAACATTGCCGCGCTGGGTGCACCGGCGTCGCTGGTCGGTGTGACCGGCGATGACGAGGCCGCCGACAGCCTGAGCAACAGTCTCAAGGGCGCCGGCGTCCGCGCCCTGTTCCAGCGCATCGCGCACCAGCCGACCATCGTCAAGCTGCGGGTCATGAGCCGGCACCAGCAATTGCTGCGTATCGACTTCGAAGAGCCCTTCGCCACCGACGCCCTGGCCCTCGGTTCGCAGGTCGATGACCTGCTTGAAGGCATCAAGGTGCTGGTCCTCTCCGACTACGGCAAAGGCGCGCTGAAAAACCATCAGGCGCTGATCCAGGCCGCGCGGGCGAAAAACATTCCGGTGCTGGCCGATCCGAAGGGCAAGGACTTTTCCATCTATCGTGGCGCGAGCCTGATCACGCCGAACCTCAGCGAATTCGAAGCCATCGTTGGCGGTTGTGTCGACGAGCACGAGCTCGTCAGCAAGGGCGCGACGCTGATGCACGAGCTTGAACTCGGTGCGCTGCTGGTCACCCGTGGCGAGCATGGCATGACCTTGTTGCGCCCGGACCAGGCGGCATTGCACTTGCCGGCACGTGCGCGGGAAGTGTTCGACGTGACCGGTGCGGGCGACACGGTCATCTCGACCCTCGCCGCCGCGATCGCTGCCGGCGAAGATCTGCCCCATGCCGTGGCGCTGGCCAACCTGGCGGCGGGTATCGTGGTCGGCAAGCTCGGTACGGCCGCCATCAGCGCCCCGGAACTGCGCCGCGCCATTCAGCGTGAAGAGGGTTCGGAACGCGGTGTGCTCGGTCTTGAGCAATTGGTGCTGGCCGTCGCCGACGCCCGTGCCCATAACGAAAGAATCGTTTTCACCAATGGCTGCTTCGACATTCTCCACGCCGGGCATGTGACCTATCTGGAACAGGCACGGGCCCAGGGCGACCGTCTGATCGTTGCGGTCAACGATGATGCTTCAGTCAGTCGCCTGAAAGGGCCGGGCCGTCCGATCAACAGCGTCGACCGACGCATGGCCGTTCTGGCGGGCCTTGGGGCGGTCGACTGGGTCATCAGCTTCCCCGAAGGCACCCCGGAAAATCTGCTGCGCGAGGTCAGACCCGATGTGCTGGTCAAGGGTGGCGATTACGGCATCGACCAGGTGGTCGGCGCGGATATCGTCACCGCGTATGGTGGCACCGTGAAAGTGTTGGGACTGGTGGAAAACAGCTCGACGACGGCGATTGTCGAAAAAATCCGCAGTCGCTGATCAGATGAATCTTTACCGTTGTGTACTGCGTGTGAACGGATTTTGCCTTGGGGATCTCACCGTTTCCGTTGATGTTGGCAGGTTTGAATCCGCTGCGCTTGCCTGCCTACATTACGTGGTCGATTAATTTATGAAAGTCATGCTCCTGGTGATGGACGAACAGCGGGTCATTCTCGACCGGCTCTACGACATCGTGCAGCAGAACTGTGATGAGTGTTTCATCTATCGTCTGAGCAAACAGCAGCAGATGAACCTGGGTGCGTTTCTGGCTTCAGTCGACTACCAGACCTTTGACCGCGTGGTGATTTTCTCCCGGGTCAAGCGACTGGCTCCGCAACTGCGGGTGCTCAAGTGCATTCCCGGGCTGGTCTTTCTTGAACACGACGCCTATCAGAACTACATGCCCGCCAGTAAGTACCGTGGCGTCTACTCGCGTTTGTACAGCCGCTTGCCAAGCTGCCGGGCCTTGGTGTCCGGCGCTGTTGTCGCGCGCAAGATGCTCGCCGAAGGCATCGATACGCTGTTCGTCTCCAAGGGCTACGACGAGCAGATGCTGCACAACACCGGTGTCGAACGAGACATTCCGATCGGCTTCCTCGGCAGCCTGAAAAGCACCGAGTACGCCGAGCGCAAGGCCATGCTCGAATCGCTCTCGCGGCGCACCGGCATGCTCGTGACCCGCACCCAATCAGGCGCCGAATACCTCGAAACGCTCAATCGCATCAAGATCTTCGTCAGCGCCGATATCGGTATGAACGAATTCATGATCAAGAACTTCGAGGCCATGGCGTGCGGCTGTGTGCTGCTGGCCTGGAGCCAAGGCGAAGAAGATCGCTTGCTCGGTTTCGAAGACATGCACAACACGGTGTTCTACCGCAGCGAAGACGAGGCGGTAGCAAAAATCAAAATGCTGCAGGACGACCCCGAACTGGCACAACGCATTGCCAGCAACGGCCAGGCGTTCGCAGAAAGTCGCTATTCGTTTGCGCGGGTCGGCCAGGCACTCGCCGAAGCCATCCAGCGTGAGATGCGCCCATGGCAGCCGCCGTCGGCGTTCACCCGGTTCTGGGTCAAACTGCGCTACGGCATGAAGGTGCCAGCCTGAATGACGGACGAATACATGGCGCTGGATGCGCTGCCCGGTGGCGACCAGTCGGTTTTGCAGGCCTTGCCCGATGCACTGCGTGAATGCCTGAGTCGCGCCGCCCGAGTGGTGCTGATCGCCAATAATCCCGCCATTACCGCAGCCGACTTCGAGGCGCTGAACATCGGCGCCGATGATGTCGTCGTCAGTTTCAACCACTGCATCAAGGCGTCGCTGCTCAACGAGCAGAGCGTCAATCTCTTCGTGCACGGCTACAACGCGCCCGATGCCTATTTCTTCGGCTTGCCCGGCAATGCGGACGTACAGCGACTGTTCGACCGCGCGGCTCAGCGTTGCTTCACCATGCTGGTGGGGTGCGCGGCGCCGATGTGTCCACTGCCGCGCGTGGCAATGTATTGGGATCGCATCCCGTTGCCACCGCTGTGGAATTACCCGATCGACCGCCCGGGGGGTAAACGCTACGTCGGGCCGTCCACGGGCTTCAACACGCTGGTGCTGTTCGACTGGCTGCGCGGGCATGTCGGTTACACCTATCAGTTGATGACCCTGGGCTTCTCCAACGAGGCGGGGAAGCTGTGGGGCGGCCATGCCTGGGACTACGAGCGGGACTGGTTGCAGAAGTCCGATGTGATTGTCGTGCCGCTGCAACCCCGGCGCTGGTGGCAAAAACTGTTCAAGCGCAAATAAGCGGCGCCGCAGTCACGTGCCTGCCGGGCCGAACCATTTCTTCATAGGTGCAATCGAGTGTTGAAAATTGCCGTGGCATTTTTCGGGATTCCGAGGAATTCCCAGATTTGCTTCCCCTCCATCGAACAGAACGTATTGGCACAGTTGCCTGCGGGCAGCGACGTCCAGTGCTTTTATCACTTGTATAAAATCGATGAAGTGCAGAATTCGCGCTCCGGCGAGAAGGGCGAGCTGGCGGCCGACAACTATCGGCCCTTCGAGTCCATGCGCGGCGCGCTTACCTCGACCGACGGTGTGCTGGAGCGTTGGAATTTCGAGCAGGTCAAGGCACTGGGCGATACCTGGGCCGATGACTATGCATCGCTGCGCAACCTGATTTATCAGCTCAACTCGTTGCACACCGTCACCACCGAGATCGAGTCCTTCGATCCGGACTTTGTCGTGTTCGTGCGGCCGGACAATTTCTTCCACACCGCGCTGCCAGGCTACGTGTTCAACCACGTCGAGGCGCGGCGGCACAACGTCTATATCCCCGACTGGCAATGGTGGGGCGGTCTGAATGACCGTTTCGCCGTATGCGGGCGCGATACCTATGTCGCCTACGGCAAGCGCATCGAACGCATCTTCGATTTCTGCAAGGCGACCGGCCGCAAGCTGCACTCCGAGCGCTTGCTCAAATACGCGCTGCTGGAGGCGGGCGCCAAGGTCTGCACACTGCCGATTCAGGCCTCCCGGGTGCGCATCACCGGGGCATTTGCCGAAGAGTCGTTCTCACCCAAGCGTGGCATGGGCAAGCGCGAAAACCGTTACTTTCACTTCTTCGCGACGTTGCGCACCTGGTGGGATCGCCGCCGCTAGCGGCTTGCGCGTTTCCTGCCCAGCCCGACCAGACGCAGTGCCTTGATGCTCAACTGCTTGAGGCCGGTGCGGGGTGCCTTGGCCGGTTGCAGGCCCTGTTGCACCAGCCAGTCCTTCCAGCGAATGCGCTCGTCGTGCACGACCCAGCCCTGTTGCGTCGCGAAGCTCTCGGCCAGATGAATGCCGCGGGTGCTGGCCGGTATCAGCTTGTCGCGTTTGAGGGTGAACAGCTCCGCAGTTGGCGCGCCGTCCTTGAGGGGCATCAGATACAGGTCTGGCCGCTTGCGGTCGAGCCGCGCGACCAATTGATCGCCCTCGAGGCGTTCATCGACATGAAACAGACTCAGCGACTTCGCTTCCTTGGGCACTTCCAGGCGCAAGTCGTAGATCAATTGCAGCGACGCCGTCGGTAGATGCACGTAGGCCCGTGGTCGCTCCAGCAATTGCAGGTTGGCGCAGCGCACCGGACGCGCCGAACCGGACAGCGGCGTCAGGCGAAACGGCAATGCCTCGCGATAATGCAGCGCAGCGGAGTAGGGCGCTGGCAGCCAGGTGTCGTTGAAACGCCCGCCGAGCCAGCCTTCCGGGGTTTCCAGCAGGCATTCTTCAGCAATTTCCTGAATCGCCGTATGCAGCGGAATGTTCAATTCGTGGGCCGGCACGTAACCGGAAATCAGCTTCAGCACCACGTCGCCGCGATCCTGCCGACGTTGGCGCACCAGCACCCAGTAATCGCGGTTCTGCCAATGCAGGGTCAGGCGCACGGATACGCCGAGATTGGCCAGCTCCAGGGCAAAGCGCTCGCTGTCGGCAACGCTGACCGGTTTGCGCCGTTGCAGGGTCTGGGCGAAATTCAGCGGCATGCCGACGCTCTGATAGCTCAGGCCCTCGGGCGTGGCTTCGACGAACAGCGGCAGCGTCTTGAAGTTGCTCGGGTTCTTGCGGATGAGCGTGCGCGGCATATCGGCTCCTGCTTAAGGCCGCGGGGCGGCGTCAGTGACCACGCAGGACCTGGGCAACGGTCGCGGCGTTGTGGGCGAGGTGCAGCGGATTGATCGTGCCGACAATAGCACTGGCGACGCCCGGCTGAGCGAACAGCAACTCGAAGCTGGCGCGCACCGGATCGACTCCCGGACTCAGACAGACATGACCGCTGGCCAGGGCTTTTTTCACCAGAATGGCTTTGCCGTGGGCAGCAGCATAGTCAATGACTGCCTTTTCGTTTTGTTCGTTCAGATTGTAGGTGACCATCGCGCAGTCGCCTTGCTCCAGCGCCTTCAACCCGCCTTCGACGGTTTTGCCGGAAAAACCCAAGCCGCGAATCTTACCCTCGGCCTTAAGCGCCGCGAGGGTGGCGTACACCTCTTCGTGCTCAAGGATGGCCATGTCATTGCCGTCGGAGTGCACCAGGACCAGATCGATAAAATCCGTTTCCAGACGTTGCAGGCTGCGCTCGACCGACATCCGCGTGTGCGCAGCGCTGAAGTCATGGCGTGACATGCCATCGGCAAACTCTTCGCCGACCTTGCTGACGATCACCCAGTCCTGACGCTGACCACGCAGCAGCGGGCCGAGGCGTTCTTCGCTGCGACCATAGGCCGGCGCAGTGTCGATCAGGTTGATGCCCAGGTCGCGCGCCTGGCGCAGCAGCATGCGCGCCTCGTCGTCGCCGGGAATCTGGAAACCGTTGGGGTATTTCACCCCTTGGTCGCGGCCGAGTTTGACCGTGCCCAGGCCCAGCGGCGAAACCGTCAGGCCGGTGCTGCCCAGCGGACGATGGAGTTGGTGCAGAGTGGCGATGGTCATGGCAGCAGTTGCTCCCAGGCGGGCACGCCGAGCGGCGGTTTCGGCAACGGCGGCAACGGCTCGGTCGCTTGCGGCTGGATGCCGTCGTGTTGCAGCGAAGCGATGACCCGGTCGGCGAAGTCCGGCGCCAGTGCCAGTTTGGTCGGCCAACCGACGAGCAGACGACCTTCCTCGGCGAGGAACGCGTTGTCCGGGCGGGTCAGACCGGTCTGCAGCGGCTCGGCACGGTCAACCCGCAGGGTCGCCCACCGCGTGGTGCTGAGGTCGATCCACGGCAGCAATTGGGCGATTTCCTTTTGCGCGGTGGCGATCTGCTCGGCCGGCTCTCGCGCCACGCCTTCGCTTTCGGCGATATCGCCGCCCATGTACCAGACCCATTGGCCGTCAGCCGCCGGGTGCGTGGTCACGGTGATGCGCGGTTTGCTGCCGCCGCCCAGGCAGTGGGCGTACAGCGGTTTCAGGCCAGGGCCCTTGGCGAGGATCATGTGCAGCGGCCGGCGTTGCATGGCCGGCCGGCTCAGGCCCAGGGCTTCAAGCAATTGGGCGGTGCCGGCGCCAGCGCTGAGGACAATGCGCTGGGCGCGGATTTCGCGGCCATCGACTTTCAGGCCGACCAGTACGCCTGCCTCCAGCAGCGGCTCGATGACCTGACCGGCGAGCAGGCCGTCACCGGCGAGATCAGCCAGACGCTGGATCAGGCTTGGCACATCGACCACCAATTCGGCGAGACGGTAGACCTTGCCCTTGAAACGCTTGTCTTGCAGGGCCGGCGGCAGGTCGTCGCCCTTGACCTGATCGACCCGGCCACGCACGGCTTTGCTGGCGAAGAAACTGGTGAGGTTGCCCGCCAGCGTGCCCGGCGACCACAAGTAATGCGCCTCCGATAGCAGGCGCACACCGGACAGATCCAGCTCGCCAGTCCCGGCCAGCGCTTCACGCCAGCGGCGCGGCATGTCGGCGATCGCTTCCGAGGCGCCGGTCAGTGCACCGTGCAGCGCGTACTTGGCACCGCCGTGGATGATGCCCTGGGACTTCACGCTCTGCCCGCCACCGAGGCTGGCGCTTTCCACCAGCACGGTCGAAAAACCCTGGCGGCGCAGGCGCGCATTCAGCCAGAGGCCGGCGACGCCAGCGCCGACAATCAGAACGTCGGTGGAAATAACGGATGGCATGCAGCGACCTCAGTGTTCAAGACGAGGGCGCAGTATACAGACTCGGGAAAAGGACGGATTTGTCGATGATCAACTGGCTGAGCGCGAAACCTGTAGGAGTGAGCCTGCTCGCGATGGCGGTGTAGCAGACGACATAAATGTTGAATGACAGACCGCTATCGTGAGCAGGCTCACTCCTACAGGGGAGATGTGTTTGTCGTTAATGCCCGGCGGTCTTGGAAAACAGCTGGATCACGACGACGCCGAGCACAATCAGCGCCATCCCCAGCATCGCCGGTACGTCGAGCTTCTGCCCGTAGATGAACAGCGCCGCGACGCTGACCATGACGATGCCCATTCCCGCCCAGACGGCGTAGGCAACGCCCACCGGTACAGTGCGCACCACCAGCGTCAGCATCCAGAATGCGATCCCGTAGCCGACGATGATCAGAATCAGCGGCAGTGGCGTGCTGAAGCCTTTGACCGCTTTCATCGAAACGGTGGCGATCACTTCGGCGCAGATGGCGATGGCCAGATAGACGTAGGCGTTCATGATTTCAATCCCTCAGATAAATCGTTGCTTGCTGAGGCGATATTCTAGGGATTGCCCAGATGGGGTAAAGTCATTACCTATCTGTTCTGAAGATGGGTTGAAACAGGCATGCAATGGAATCTCGAGCAGTTGCGGGTATTTGTCGACGTCGCCGAGCAGCGTTCGTTTTCCGCCGTGGCGCGGCGGCAGCGCAAGGCGCAATCAGCAATCAGCAGCGCCGTTGCGATGCTCGAAGACGATCTAGGCGTGAGCCTGTTCGAGCGCAGCAGTGGCCGCCAGCCGATTCTCACCGAGGCCGGCGAGGCATTGCTGGAAGAGGCCCGCGAAGTGTTGCGCCAGTGCGAGCGCCTCAATGGCCGCGCCATGGCCATGCTGCGCGGCCAGGAGGCGCAGCTGCGTGTGGCCCAGGACGAGGCGATGCCGTATCAGGCGCTGGTAGAAAGTTTCGGCGAGCTGGCCGAGCAGTTTCCCAGCCTGGAAGTGCAGTTGACCAGCGCCGCCCAAGGCGAAGTTGCGCGCAAACTGGTCGAACGTCGCGCCGACCTCGGCCTGCTGTTCTATCACGATGAAATCCCCGAAGCCCTTGAGCGCCGCGTGCTGGGTCGTGTCGAGATGGTTACGGTGTGCGGCGTCAACCACCCGCTGGCGCAGCAGTCTTACGTGACCTGTCAGCAACTGGCGCAACACCGACAACTGCTGATGTCGACGCAGACCAGCGTCTATCCCGGCAACGAGCCGGCCAGCCCACAGGTGTGGCGTGCCGACAGCTTCTACGTGATGTCCGAATGGCTGGTCCGCGATCTCGGCTGGGCCTGGCTGCCGCGCCACGTTGTGCAGTATTCGGCGTATCAAGGCCAGATGATTGAACTCGACAGCGAATGGACGCCGCCGGCGCTGGTGGTGGAGCTGGTCTGGCGCCGCGACGAACCGCTCGGCCCGGCCGCGCGTTGGCTGGCGGAACGTTTTGCCGTGCACTTGCGGGCGATCGGTGACAAAAGCCGATAAACTCCGCCGCCATGAATAGAACTCTCTACACCGTGCTGTTTTACCTGGGGCTGCCATTGGTGGCGATTCGGCTGTGGCTGCGCGCGCGCAAGGCGCCGGCGTATGCCAAACGCATTGGCGAGCGCTTCACGCTTGGTATGCCGACGCTGCAGCCCGGTGGCATCTGGGTGCACGCGGTGTCGGTGGGCGAAAGCATTGCCGCCGCGCCGATGATCCGCGCCTTGCTGCAGCGCTACCCGGCGCTGCCGATCACCGTGACCTGCATGACCCCGACCGGCTCGGAGCGGATTCAGGCGCTGTTCGCCAATGAGCCGCGCATCCAGCACTGCTATCTGCCGTATGACTTGCCGTGCGCAGCGGCAAGATTTCTTGATCGGGTGCAGCCCAAGCTTGCAGTGATCATGGAAACCGAGCTGTGGCCCAATCACATTCATCAGTGCGCGAAGCGCGGGATACCGGTGGCGCTCGCTAACGGACGCTTGTCCGAGCGTTCGGCGCGTGGTTATGGCCGCTTCAGCAAACTCACGGCGCCGATGCTGGCGGAAATGAGTTTGTTCGCCATACAGACCGAAGCCGAGGCCCAGCGCTTCCGTGATCTCGGCGCGCGTCCGCAAACAGTCGAAGTCACCGGCTCGATCAAGTTCGACCTGACCATCGACCCGCAACTGCTGCAACGCGCAGCCGAGTTGCGCAGCCAGTGGCAGGCACAGGACCGCCCGGTGTGGATCGCCGCCAGCACCCACGAAGGCGAAGACGAGGTGCTGCTTGATGCCCATCGTCGCTTGCTGAGCAGTCATCCCGATGCATTGTTGATTCTGGTGCCACGCCATCCGGAGCGCTTCAACTCGGTGTTCGAACTGTGCCAGCGCGAAGGCTTCGCCACGGTGCGTCGTTCGACCGGGGCAAATGTCGATGCGCAGACGAGCGTGTTGCTCGGCGACACCATGGGCGAATTGCTGTTTCTCTATGCCTTGGCCGACAGCGCCTTTGTCGGCGGCAGTCTGGTCCCGAACGGCGGGCACAACCTGCTCGAACCTGCCGCGCTGGCAAAACCGGTGCTCAGCGGCCCGCACCTGTTCAACTTCCTCGATATCGCCGCGCAGATGCGCGAAGCCGGGGCGCTGGTCGAAGTCGATGACGCCGAAGGCTTGGCGATTGAAGTGCAGCGTTTGTTCGAATTGCCCCGCGATGCGCAGCGTATGGCTGAGGTCGGGCTGGCGGTGATGCGCCGCAATCAGGGTGCGTTGCAGCGGCTGCTGGATAGCTTGGGCAGATTGATCAAGTAAGCAAAAAGATCGCCGCCTTCGGCAGCTCCTACAGGGAAATGCATTCCAACTGTAGGTGCTGCCGAAGGCTGCGATCTTTTGTTTTTAACGCTTAAGGCCGGGCTTTGAGCTGTGCTTCAGCAGCCTTGGCCAGATCCGGCGGCAGGAAGTCCTTGTCCGGGTTGTAGTCGGCTTTCAGATAGCGCCGCAGATCTTCCAGGTCACCCGGATTCAACGTTCCCGCCGCTTGCTTCAGGCGCAGGTTGTCGAGGATGTAGTCGTAGCGGGTGTTGTTGTAGTTGCGCACCGAGGTGTAGAGCTGGCGCTGCGCATCAAGGACGTCGACGATGTTGCGCGTGCCGACCTGATAACCGATTTCCGTGGCTTCCACGGCGCTCTGGTTGGAGATGATCGACTGGCGGCGCGCCTGCACCTGCTCGACATCGGTGTTCACCGCGCGGTGCAGATTGCGGGTGTTTTCCACCACCTGCCGGCGCAGCGATTCGCGCTGCTGTTCGCTCTGATCGAGTTGCGCATAGGACTGACGCACTTGCGAACTGGTCAGCCCGCCGCTGTAGATCGGGATGTTCAGTTGCAGGCCCAGGGTGCTCTGCTCGACGTTGCCGCCGTAGGGCACGCCGAAGGAATTCGGGTTGCCGAAACCCAGTGCGTCGTTGTCGCCTTTCTCGTATCTAGCCACCGCATCGAGGGTCGGCAAGTGGCCGGCCTTGCGCTGCTTGAGCGTCTGCTCGGCGGAGCTGACCGCGTAGTTGCTGGCGAGCAGATTAAGGTTCTGCCGCGCCGCCGTGTCGACCCAGGATTTCGCATCGTTGGGCGCCGGCGGCAGGATCGGCAGGGTATGGACGATGCCTTGAATCGAGTTGTACTGACGGTTGGTCAAGGTGATCAACGCCTCGAAGGCGTCATCGACCTGACGCTGGGCGACGATGCGGTTGGCCCGTGCGGTGTCGTAACTGGCTTGCGATTGCAGCACATCAGTCTTGTCCGAGAGGCCGACATCGAAGCGCTCGTTGGACTGGTCGAGCTGACGTTTGAACGCCGCTTCTTCAGCCTTGGTCGAGGCCAGATTGTCCTGGCTGCGCAGCACGTTGAAGTAGCTTTCGGCCGATTGCAGGATCAGGTTCTGCTCGGTGGCCGAGAGCTGCAGCGCGGCCTGTTCGTTGACGTCCTTGGCCGCTTGATACTGAAACCAGCGATCGGCGCGGAACAGCGGCTGCGCCAGCGTCGCCTGATAGGAATGCGCGCTGCGGTTGGCGATGGCCGAGGGCTGATCGATCGAGGTACGCACGTCGGCGACTTCGGCGCCACCGGACAGGTTCGGCAGCAGACCGGCGCGGGCCTGGGGCACTACTTCTTTCTGCGCACCGTACTGGGCGCGGGCCGCCGCGAGGTCGGCGTTGTTGTCGACCGCTTCCTGATAGACGCTGACCAGATCGGTTCTGGTCGACAAGGGTGCTTCCGCTGCCCAGGCCATTGTGTTGGACGCACAGGACACGGCAACAGCCAGTGAAAGTTTGCGCAGCATGAGGCGATCCCTAGCATGAATATTATGGAGGTAATCCGGGCGCCAAAGGTAAGGCGCAGCCCGCGCAGCGTCAAGGCTGAGCCGGGCCAAGCGAGTGTAGTTGCGCATTGCTCCGGCAACAATCGGGCAAGCCTGTGTATTTACGCCATTCATCAAGGCGTTCGCTGCGGTGTTGGCGTTCCCCGGCGGTTGTGTCTAGACTGGCCGGGTTCTTGTCGGGGTGCCTTGCTATGAGGCTGAGATCGAATAATTTCGGATCCCGTTGAACCTGATCAGGTTAGCGCCTGCGTAGGGAACAAGATTTCTCGTCACCCGGCGAGTCCTCTTGTGCTTCGTCCGGGATATTGTTCGACAATCGAACGCTCGTGACGAATGCACAGCACCGGTCCTGGTGCGTCCGTGCCTTTCAGGTTCTGCTCCGACAATCCACTGCTGGATGCTGTCTGGAGAGCCCGTGATGACAACAAAAGAAAATAACGCGATCAATCTGAGTGACTCGGCTAGGGTCGACGAGCAATCGGTCAAGCCGTTCACCCGTTCGCAAAAAATCTACGTTCAGGGCTCGCGCCCGGACATCCGCGTGCCAATGCGCGAAATCAGCCTCGATGTAACCCCGACCGACTTCGGCGGCGAGATCAACGCGCCGGTCACCGTCTACGACACCTCCGGCCCGTACACCGATCCGAACGTAGTCATCGATGTGCGCAAAGGTCTGGCCGATGTGCGTTCGGCGTGGATCGATGATCGCGGCGACACCGAGCGCCTCGCCGGTCTGAGCTCCAACTTCGGCCGCGAACGCCTGGCCGATCCGGAACTGACCAAACTGCGCTTCGCCCACGTCAACAACCCGCGCCGCGCCAAGGCCGGGCACAACGTCACGCAGATGCATTACGCACGGCAGGGCATCATCACGCCCGAGATGGAGTTCGTGGCCATCCGCGAAAACATGAAGCTGGAAGTGGCTCGCGCCGCCGGCCTGCTCGATCAGCAACACCCCGGCCACAGCTTCGGCGCCAGCGTGCCGAAGATCATTACCCCGGAATTCGTCCGCGACGAGATCGCCCGTGGCCGCGCAATCATCCCGGCCAACATCAACCACACTGAACTGGAACCGATGATCATCGGGCGTAACTTCCTGGTGAAGATCAACGGCAACATTGGCAACAGCGCCCTGGGTTCTTCGATCGAAGAAGAAGTGGCGAAACTGACCTGGGGCATTCGCTGGGGCGCGGACAACATCATGGACTTGTCCACCGGCAAGCACATTCATGAAACCCGCGAGTGGATCATCCGCAACTCGCCTGTGCCGATCGGCACCGTACCGATTTATCAGGCACTGGAAAAAGTCGGCGGCGTTGCCGAAGACCTGACCTGGGAGTTGTTCCGCGACACGCTGATCGAACAGGCCGAACAGGGCGTCGACTACTTCACCATCCATGCCGGCGTGCTGCTGCGTTACGTGCCATTGACCGCCAAACGCGTGACCGGCATCGTCTCCCGTGGCGGTTCGATCATGGCCAAGTGGTGCCTGGCGCATCACAAGGAAAACTTCGCCTACACCCATTTCGAAGAAATCTGCGAAATCATGAAGGCCTACGACGTCAGCTTCTCGCTCGGCGACGGCCTGCGTCCGGGCTCGATTGCCGACGCCAACGACGCCGCGCAATTCGGTGAACTGGAAACCCTCGGCGAGCTGACCAAGATCGCCTGGAAGCACGATGTGCAAACCATGATCGAAGGCCCGGGCCATGTGCCGATGCAGTTGATCAAAGAGAACATGGACAAGCAGCTCGAATGCTGCGACGAGGCGCCGTTCTACACCCTCGGCCCGCTGACGACCGACATCGCCCCGGGTTACGACCACATCACGTCCGGCATCGGTGCGGCAATGATTGGCTGGTTCGGTTGCGCGATGCTCTGCTACGTGACCCCGAAGGAGCACTTGGGCCTGCCGAACAAGGATGACGTGAAAACCGGGATCATCACTTACAAGATCGCCGCGCACGCAGCGGACTTGGCCAAGGGGCATCCCGGTGCGCAGATTCGCGACAATGCGCTGAGCAAGGCGCGTTTCGAATTCCGTTGGGAGGACCAGTTCAACCTCGGCCTGGATCCGGATACCGCGCGTTCCTATCACGACGAGACCCTGCCGAAGGACTCGGCCAAGGTCGCGCATTTCTGTTCGATGTGCGGGCCGAAATTCTGCTCGATGAAGATCACCCAGGAAGTCCGCGAATACGCGGCCAACCAGCGCATCGATGCGGTCGACGTGGACGTCGCCAAAGGCCTCGCGGAGCAGGCCGAGCGGTTCAAGAAGGAAGGCAGTCAGCTGTACAAGAAAGTCTGACCGAGCGGCGTTCACCTGTGGCGAGGGAGCTTGCTCCCGCTGGCCTGCGAAGCAGGCCCAAAATCAGTCACCGCGTTCTGGCAGTCAGAATCGTGGTGACCGGATGGGCGGCTGCTTCGCAGCCGAGCGGGAGCAAGCTCCCTCGCCACAAGGGTGATCAGCGACCCAAAATAATAAGCTCCCCTGAGATATTCCTGTGAACATTCAACCCGGCACCTATTCCCCCGATCTCGCCGTCCCCGCTGCAAAGCGTGTCTTCGGCGGGCGCGATCTGTTTTCCCTGTGGTTCTCCCTCGGCATCGGTCTGATGGTTTTGCAGACCGGCGCATTGCTCGCGCCGGGCCTGGGCCTGTCCGGCTCGTTGCTGGCGATTTTCCTTGGCACGCTGGTGGGCGTACTGCTGCTGGCTGCGGTCGGCGTGATCGGCAGCGACACCGGCCTGTCGTCGATGGCGGCGCTGAAGCTCAGCCTCGGCCGCAAAGGCGCGAGCCTGCCGGCGTTGCTCAATCTGCTGCAACTGATCGGCTGGGGCTCGTTTGAAATCATCGTCATGCGCGATGCCGCCAGCCTGCTCGGCACCCGAGCGTTCAGCGAAGGCTCGCTGTGGGCCAATCCGATGCTGTGGACGCTGTTTTTCGGGGCGCTGGCGACCTTGCTCGCCGTGAGCGGGCCGTTGACGTTCGTGCGGCAGATTCTGCGCAAGTGGGGCATCTGGCTGCTGCTCGCGGCGTGCCTGTGGCTGACCTGGAACCTGTTCGCCAAAGCCGACCTCCCGGCACTGTGGGCGCGTGCCGGTGACGGTTCGATGCCATTCGCCGTGGGCTTCGACATTGCCATCGCCATGCCGCTGTCGTGGCTGCCGCTGATTGCCGATTACTCGCGTTTCGGCAAGCGCGCGAAGAACGTGTTCGGTGGCACGGCGGTGGGTTTCTTCATCGGCAATTTCTGGCTGATGAGCCTTGGCGTCGCTTATACCCTGGCGTTTGCCCCGAGTGGGGAAGTCAACGCGTTGTTGTTGGCTCTGGCCGGCGCCGGTCTGGGCATTCCGCTGCTGCTGATTCTGTTGGATGAGTCGGAAAATGCTTTCGCCGATATTCATTCGGCGGCGGTTTCCAGCGGGATTCTGTGGCGTCTGAAAGTCGAGCATCTGGCCCTGGCCATCGGCGTGATCTGCACGCTGATCGCCCTGCTGGCGCCATTGGCGCAGTACCAGAATTTCCTGCTGCTGATCGGCTCGGTGTTCGCGCCGCTGTTCGGCGTGGTGCTGGTCGATCACTTCATCCTGCGCAAGCGCAGTGCGCAGGTCGCGTCAGCCGCATTGCGCTGGCCGGCGTTGCTGGCGTGGCTGGGTGGGGTCAGCACTTACCACTTGCTGGCGAATCTGTACCCGGAGGTCGGCGCCACCCTGCCGGCGCTGGTGCTGGCAGGGCTGCTGCAACTCCTCCTGGGCCGGGCTTTCAGTTACGGCCGGGAAACAGCTCAGGCTTGAGAATGCCGTTCAGGCGCGGATAAGGAATCTTCAGTTCGACGTGGCCCAGCGCGTAAGGTGCAATGGTGGTCACGTCGTACTTGAGGATCACGCCGCCGTAGGTCAGTGCTACGTGCGGGGTTTTGACGAACGGCCAGTTCGCCACGAATTCAGCCTCCTGATCGAGTTTGGTGCTGATCAGCCAGCTGTTGTGCGCCACTTGCGCGGCTTTCCAGAACGCCTCTTCCTGACCCGGCAGCAACATGTCCGACAGGTTCAGCACCTTGTGCTGCTGGCGCGAATAGTTGATGAAACCGCGACCCGGAGTGCCATGGGCGCCGCCGGTGTCGAGGTAGCTCGAGAGCTCTATGATCACCAGTCCGTCATGCTGCTCGCGTACTTTTGCTTGCAGGTAGCTGCTGTTGCGCGGGCCGGCGCTGGCCAGGAACTGCTCGCGGTAGGCGGCCAGGGTTGGCGCTACGGGTGCGTTCTTCTCGGTGCGGGTCATTTGCAGCAGACGCTTTTCGATGATGCCGTCCAGTGCCGGCTCATCCGGGAAACGCAGGGTGTCGATGTTCACCAACGGGCAATCGGGGTTGGAACAGCCGGGTTTGAGTTGTTCCGAAGCGTCGCGGGTGGTTTCCAGCGGCGTGCGGTAGTTGGGCTGGAACAGGCTGGCACACGCGCCCAGAGTCAGGGCAATAGCGGCCACAGAGGCGATTTTGAAAAGCGACATGGGCGTCCTTTCGAAAGCAGGGGAAGGCGAAAAGTTACCGCTTCGACTCTCAACGAGGCAGTCAGTTCGCCACTAAGCTAATTAGAGTGGGTTTCACCGTCACCGTCCATCCCGCTGACGGTAAAGGGGCTGCATCAAACGGTGCGGGCGCGTTAGGATGGCGCGAAGTCGAGGTTGCCGGTTGTACTCAGAAACCTCGTAATGGATGTGCAGTAAAGAGGATGATTATGACTGACTTTGCCAACGCCATTCCGACCGCCGTCGATATCGTGCGGCGCGAAAAATGCTACGAGGGCTTTTACAAGCTCGACCGTGTGCACCTGCGCCATGAATTGTTCGCCGGTGGCATGAGCCGCGAGATCAACCGTGAAATCTTCGTGCGCCACGATGCCGTGTGCGTGTTGCCTTACGATCCGCAGCGCGATGAGGTGGTGCTGATCGAGCAGTTTCGCGTCGGCGCCATGGGCAAGGCCGACAACCCGTGGCTGGTCGAACTGGTCGCCGGTCTGATCGACAAGGATGAGCAACCGGAAGAAGTTGCTCACCGCGAGGCGCAGGAGGAAGCTGGGCTGGACATCAAGGCGTTGTGGCCGATGACCAAGTATTTCCCGTCGCCGGGTGGCAGCAACGAGTTCGTGCATTTGTATCTGGGGCGTTGCAGCACCGACGGCGTCGGCGGTCTGCACGGGCTGGAAGAAGAGGCCGAAGACATTCGCGTAACGGTCTGGGCATTCGAAGATGCCTTGCAGGCCGTTCGTGACGGACGTATTGCCAACGCGGCGAGCATCATCGCCTTGCAGTGGCTGGCGCTGAACCGCGCCGAAGTGAGGGGGCTATGGTCGTAAACAAGCTGCGCGATCGTTATCGGGTTGACCTCGTGGGGCTGCAAGCCGCCTGCGAGGCCAACTACGCGCGCCTGATGCGACTGCTGCCGGACATGCGCAACGAACCCGAGGCGCGGCGTATCGCCGTGACCCAAGGCGAGCAGATGCTCGGCGTGCTCGCCCTCGAAGTGCTGCAGACCTGCCCGTACACCACGACCTTGCAGGTGCGCCAGGAGCACAGCCTGCCGTGGTTGCCGGTGCCGCAACTGGAGGTACAGGTCTATCACGACGCGCGCATGGCCGAAGTGGTCAGCGCCGAACATGCACGACGCTTTCGCGGCATCTATCCTTACCCGAACGCCGCCATGCACCAGCCTGATGAGAAGGCCCAGCTCAATGTGTTCCTGGGCGAATGGCTGAGTCATTGCCTGGCGTTGGGGCACGAGTACGAAGTCGTTCGCTAGTTGTGAACTGCGTCCGCTTCGGCGGTTTCCCCTTTGTGTCATCCCCCAGCATAATTGCCGCACCCATTCATTGCGTGCCTTAGCCCGGGAGAACGCTTTGTCCAGCGTATCGACATTGACCAGCGCCGACCCGGCACTGCTCGTGCAGTTGTCCGACAGCCACTTGTTCGCCGAAGCGGACGGCAAGCTGCTGGGCATGAAGACCCGCGAAAGCCTGCAAAAGGTCATCGACCTGGCGTTGGGGCAACAGCCGCGGATCGATCTGGTGCTGGCCACCGGCGATATTTCCCAGGACGGCACGCTGGAGTCGTATCAGGCCTTTCGCCAACTGAGCGCGCAGATCGATGCGCCAGCGCGCTGGATTCCCGGCAATCACGACGAGCCGATGGTCATGGCCGAGGCGGCGGTGCAGAGCACGTTGCTGGAGCCAGTGGTCGATATCGGCAATTGGCGGGTGACGATGCTCGACTCAGCCGTGCCGGGCTCGGTACCGGGCTATCTGCAGGACGATCAATTGCAGTTGCTGGCGCGCTCGTTGAGCGAAGCGCCGGAGCGTCATCATCTGGTGTGCTTGCATCATCATCCGGTGTCGATCGGCTGCGCGTGGATGGAGCCGATCGGCCTGCGCAACCCGGAAGCGTTCTTTGAAGTGCTGGATCGCTTTCCTCAGGTTCGCGCGGTGTTGTGGGGGCATGTGCATCAGGAAATCGACTGCGAGCGCAATGGCGTGCGCTTGATGGCCTCACCTTCGACGTGCATCCAGTTCGAGCCGGGGAGTGCGGATTTCAAGGTCGGCGAGCAGGCGCCGGGGTATCGGTGGTTGCGGTTGTTGCCGGATGGACAGTTGGAAACCGGGGTTGAGCGCGTTACCGGTTTTGCTTTTACCGTTGATTACGGTTCCGAAGGTTACTGATTTTCGATCAAGAGCCCCTCACCCCAGCCCTCTCCCGGAGGGAGAGGGGGCCGACCGAGGTGTCTTTCGCGATCCGCCGACCTGCAACGGCGGTGGCGATTATGGATTCGCCAAATCACTTTCAGGTCGGTGTATCTCTTCAATATCCCCCAATCAGTCCCCTCTCCCTTTGGGAGAGGGCTAGGGTGAGGGCCGCTCCCGCTGAATGACCAATTTCTCGAAACCACCCCCAATCCCATCTTCTCTCCCTGTAAACTCCGCAAACCCAAACCGACAGCCAGGGAGCTCAAATGTCCGGTTCGATTCTCTATATCCACGGTTTCAACAGCGCGCCGGCCTCGAAGAAGGCCTGTCAGCTGGTCGCGGTCATGGAGCGGCTGGGATTGAGCGGGCAATTGCGCGTGCCGGCGCTGCATCACCATCCGCGCGAAGCCATCGGTCAGCTCGAGCAGGCAATCGCCGAGCTGGGCCGGCCGTTGCTGGTGGGAAGTTCGCTCGGCGGCTACTATGCGACTCACCTGGCCGAGCGCCATGGCCTGAAAGCCTTGCTGGTCAATCCGGCGGTCAGCCCGCACCGGATGTTCGATGGTTATCTGGGCACGCAGAAAAACCTCTATACCGATGAAACCTGGGAACTGACCCACGACCACGTCACGGCGCTGGCCGAACTGGAAGTGCCGGCGCCGCAGGATCCGCAGCGTTATCAGGTCTGGTTGCAAACCGGCGACGAAACGCTGGATTATCGCCTCGCCCAACAGTATTACCGCGCCTGTGCCTTGCGCATCCAGGCGGGCGGCGACCACAGTTTTCAGGGCTTTGCCGGGCAATTGCCGGCGTTGCTGAGTTTTGCCGGCATGGCTGCCGATATGTATCAGGCAATCGATTTCACCACGCTGTGAAGTCTTGCCCCTCTTTCATGAATGACTGACGACGAGACCTTATGGCCACTCCCAGCGCTAGTTCTTATAACGCCGACGCCATCGAAGTCCTCTCGGGCCTCGACCCGGTGCGCAAACGCCCCGGCATGTACACCGACACCAGTCGGCCGAACCACCTCGCCCAGGAAGTCATCGACAACAGCGTCGACGAGGCCCTGGCCGGCCACGCCAAATCGGTGCAGGTCATCCTGCACGCCGACCATTCGCTGGAAGTCAGCGACGACGGCCGTGGCATGCCGGTCGACATTCACCCGGAAGAGGGTGTATCCGGTGTCGAACTGATCCTCACCAAGCTGCACGCGGGCGGCAAGTTTTCCAACAAGAACTACCAGTTCTCCGGCGGTTTGCACGGGGTGGGTATTTCCGTGGTCAACGCGCTGTCCACCGAAGTGCGCGTGCGGGTCAAACGTGACGGCAACGAATACCAGATGACCTTCAAGGACGGCTTCAAGGCCTCCGAGCTGGAAATCGTCGGCACCGTCGGCAAGCGCAACACCGGCACCAGCGTGTACTTCGCGCCGGACCCGAAATACTTCGACTCGCCGAAATTTTCCATCAGCCGCCTCAAGCACGTGCTCAAGGCCAAGGCTGTGCTGTGCCCTGGGCTGCTGGTCAGCTTCGAAGACAAAGGTACCGGCGAGAAAGTCGAGTGGCATTACGAAGACGGCCTGCGCTCCTATCTGGTGGATGCGGTCAGCGAATTCGAGCGCCTGCCGAACGAGCCATTCTGCGGCGCCTTCGCCGGTAATAAAGAAGCGGTCGACTGGGCGCTGCTGTGGCTGCCGGAAGGCGGCGACGCGGTGCAGGAAAGCTACGTCAACCTGATCCCGACCGCGCAGGGCGGTACCCACGTCAACGGTTTGCGACAGGGCCTGCTCGATGCGATGCGCGAGTTCTGCGAATTCCGCAGCCTGCTGCCGCGCGGCGTGAAGCTGGCGCCGGAAGACGTCTGGGAGCGCATCGCGTTCGTCCTGTCGATGAAAATGCAGGAACCGCAATTCTCCGGCCAGACCAAAGAACGTCTGTCATCCCGGGAAGCGGCGGCGTTCGTCTCCGGTGTGGTCAAGGATGCGTTCAGCCTGTGGCTCAACGCCAACCCGGAAACCGGTCTGGCCCTGGCCGAACTGGCGATTAACAACGCTGGCCGTCGCCTCAAGGCGAGTAAGAAGGTCGAGCGCAAACGCGTCACCCAAGGTCCGGCGCTGCCCGGCAAACTGGCTGACTGCGCCGGGCAGGACCCGATGCGTTCCGAGCTGTTTCTCGTCGAGGGTGATTCCGCCGGCGGTTCGGCCAAGCAGGCGCGGGACAAGGAATTCCAGGCGATCCTGCCGTTGCGCGGCAAGATCCTCAACACTTGGGAAGTCGACGGCAGCGAAGTACTCGCCAGCCAGGAAGTGCACAACATCGCCGTGGCCATCGGCGTCGATCCGGGCGCGGCGGACATGAGCCAGCTGCGCTACGGCAAGATCTGCATCCTTGCTGACGCCGACTCGGACGGTCTGCACATCGCCACGCTGCTTTGCGCTCTGTTCGTCCAGCACTTCCGCCCGTTGGTGGATGCCGGTCACGTCTATGTGGCGATGCCGCCGCTGTACCGCATCGACCTCGGCAAAGAGATCTACTACGCCCTCGACGAAGCCGAGCGCGACGGTATTCTCGATCGCCTGGTGGCCGAGAAGAAGCGCGGCAAGCCGCAGGTCACCCGATTCAAGGGGCTGGGTGAAATGAACCCGCCGCAACTGCGTGAAACCACCATGGACCCGAATACTCGGCGTCTGGTGCAGTTGACGCTGGGCGAAGACTTCGCCGAAACCTCGGAAATGATGGACATGCTGCTGGCGAAGAAGCGCGCCGGTGACCGCAAATCCTGGCTGGAATCCAAAGGCAACCTCGCCGAGGTGCTGGCCTGATGCAGTTTGGCTGGGCCTTGGCGGGTGCGTTGCTGCTGAGTGCGCTGAGCGTGTCGGCCGAGCCGTTGCAGGAACTGCGCGTGCTCTCCGAGCACCCGGTCGAGGGCATGCGCGGCGGCAACCTGTCGGGTCTGGCCATGTGCGGCAATGAACTGTGGACGGTGTCCGATCGCGATGACGAGCAGATCTACCGGCTCGATACCCGCGATCCGGTCTGGCAAGCGCAAACCGTGCACATCGACGTGCCGCCGGTGCCCGAAAGCGGCTTGCCTTGGGGCTTGAGCTCGCGTACCTGGGCGGCGTCGTTCATTCGCGGTGGCGATCTGGATTTCGAAGGCATCAGTTGCGACAGCGCTGGCAATCGCTACATCGTCAGCGAGGCTCACGCAGCGGTATTGCAGGTGCCGGTCAGCGGCCCGGCAAACTGGCTGAAGATCTCGCCGCTGCTGGTTCGCGAAGCGCGGGCGAGCGGCCTGCTGCTGAAGTTCAATTCGATCTTCGAGGGCCTGGCGATCAACCCGGCCGGTGATCAGATGTGGCTGGCCGCCGAACGGCAAAAGCGCGGCCTGCTGCTGATCAAGCGCCAGCAGACAGTGTGGGATTGCGACGGTCGCTGCGTGCTGCTCAGTGAGGGCGGCAAGGAGATGCAGCCGCCACAGTTTCCCAAGGCGAAAGCGGTTCATCGCGACTTTTCCGACATTTCATTGTTCAACGGCAAGCTGTTTACTCTTGAACGCAACGCTTATGAGATCTGTCGTCGCGATGCACAGACGGCCAAGGTCGAGAAATGCTGGTCGTATGCCGATGAACTGTTGCAGGAAAAACGTCGCTACTCGCAGAACTACGGGCTGGAAGAAGCGCTGATCGTTGACGCCGAGGGCGCGTGGATCGGCGTCGATAATAATTTCGGCCCGCGTGCCGACGGCGAGGCCCGCCCGGTGGTCTGGCGCTTCGCCGCACCGGACGGTGGCTGGAGCGCCAGGCCATGAGCCGGCAACCGCCGGGCAAGCGTGCCGGTCGGGTGTTGATGGTTCTCGCCTGGTGCGCGGCGCTGTTTCTCGCGACGAAATTTTTCGGTCAGTGGGAACAGCGCCAGCAGAATCCGAACATTGTTGTCACCTCGGAGCAGGGCGAAGGTTTTATCGAGGTGAAACTGGCGAGCAATGCCCAAGGGCATTTTGTCGCCAGCGGCCAGATCAACGGCGAGCCGGTCGAGTTCATGCTCGACACCGGCGCCACCGACGTCGCGATTCCCGCGGATCTGGCCAAGCGTTTGAAACTGCAAGAAGGTTTCGGCGTGACCCTAAGCACGGCCAATGGCCTGAGCCAGGGTTATCGAACGAAGATTGCCCGCCTGCAATTGGGCGACATTGTGCTGCGGGATGTCCGCGCACTGGTGGCGCCGGGACTGCACGGCGATCAGGTGCTGCTCGGCATGAGCGCCCTGAACAAACTTGAATTTACCCAGCGCGGTGGCACCATGCTGCTGCGCCAGACAACGAACCGATGAGGCCCGCATGAGCGACTCCCTTGATCTCAGCCTGGACGGTGTAGAACGCCGCTCGCTGGCTGACTTCACCGAAAATGCCTACCTCAACTACTCCATGTACGTGATCATGGACCGTGCCTTGCCGCATATCGGCGACGGCCTGAAACCGGTACAGCGGCGTATCGTCTACGCCATGAGCGAGCTGGGGCTGGATGCCGATTCCAAGCACAAGAAATCGGCGCGTACCGTCGGTGACGTGCTCGGCAAGTTCCACCCCCACGGCGATTCGGCGTGCTACGAAGCGATGGTGCTGATGGCGCAGCCGTTCAGCTATCGCTACACGCTGGTCGACGGCCAGGGCAACTGGGGTGCGCCGGACGATCCAAAGTCCTTCGCCGCCATGCGCTACACCGAAGCGCGGCTGTCGCGCTATTCCGAGGTGCTGCTCAGCGAACTCGGTCAGGGCACCGCTGACTGGGGCCCGAACTTCGACGGCACCCTGCAGGAACCGCTGGTGTTGCCGGCACGCCTGCCGAACATTCTGCTCAACGGCACCACCGGTATCGCCGTAGGCATGGCCACCGATGTGCCGCCGCACAACCTGCGCGAAGTCGCCACCGCCTGCGTGCGCCTGCTCGATGAGCCGAAAGCCACGGTCGAGCAGCTCTGCGAACACATTCAGGGGCCGGATTATCCGACCGAAGCGGAAATCATCACGCCGCGCGCCGACCTGCTGAAAATGTACGAAACCGGCAAGGGCTCGGTGCGTATGCGCGCCGTGTACCACGTCGAGGACGGCGACATCATCGTCACCGCGCTGCCGCATCAGGTCTCCGGGGCCAAGGTGCTGGAGCAGATCGCCGCGCTGATGCAGGCGAAACCGTCGAAAGCACCGCAGATCGCCGATCTGCGCGACGAATCCGACCACGAAAACCCGTGCCGCATCGTGATTATCCCGGTCAACAGCCGCGTCGATCACGAAGCGCTGATGCAGCATCTGTTCGCCAGCACCGAGCTGGAGTCGACCTACCGGGTCAACGTCAACATCATCGGTCTGGACGGCAAGCCGCAGCTGAAAAACCTCCGCGCCTTGCTGGTCGAATGGCTGGAATTCCGCGTGCTGACCGTGCGTCGTCGCCTGCAATTCCGCCTCGACAAGGTCGAACGTCGCCTGCACCTGTTGGACGGTTTGCTGATCGCCTACCTCAACCTGGATGAAGTGATCCACATCATCCGTACCGAGGAGCACCCGAAAGCCAAACTGATCGAGCGTTTCGCCCTCAGCGAAATTCAGGCCGACTACATCCTCGACACCCGTCTGCGGCAGTTGGCGCGACTGGAAGAGATGAAGCTGCGCGACGAGCAGGACGAACTGCTCAAGGAACAAGCCAAGCTGCAAGCCCTGCTGGGCAGCGAAGCCAAGCTGAAGAAACTGGTGCGCACCGAGCTGCTCAAAGACGCCGAAATCTATGGCGACGACCGCCGCTCGCCGATCGTCGAGCGCGCCGAAGCCAAGGCGCTGAGCGAACACGATCTGCTGCCGAACGAGAAAGTCACCGTCGTGTTGTCGGAAAAAGGCTGGGTACGTTCGGCCAAGGGCCATGACATCGACGCCACCGGTCTGTCCTACAAGGCGGGCGACGGCTTCAAGACCTCGGCGGCGGGGCGCTCCAACCAGTTTGCCGTGTTCATCGACTCCACCGGCCGCAGCTATTCGGTCGCCGCTCACACCTTGCCGTCGGCCCGTGGCCAGGGCGAGCCGTTGACTGGCCGCCTGACGCCGCCACCGGGTGCTTCGTTTGAATGCGTGCTGATGCCCGAAGACGATGCGCTGTACGTGATCGCGTCCGATGCCGGTTACGGTTTCGTGGTCAAAGGTGAAGACCTGCAAGCCAAGAACAAGGCTGGCAAGGCCCTGTTGAGTCTGCCGAACAACGCCAAGGTCATCGCGCCGCGCCCGGTCGCCGATCGTGAGCAGAACTGGCTGGCCTCGGTCACGACCGAAGGTCGCCTGCTGATCTTCAAGATCAGCGATCTGCCACAATTGGGTAAGGGCAAGGGCAACAAGATCATCGGTATTTCCGGTGAGCGCGTGGCCAGCCGCGAAGAATATGTCACGGACATCGCCGTCCTGCCGGAAGGCGCCACCCTGGTGTTGCAGGCTGGCAAACGGACCCTGTCGCTGAAGGCCGACGACCTCGAGCACTACAAAGGTGAGCGTGGACGTCGCGGAAACAAACTTCCGCGTGGCTTCCAGCGGGTGGATGCGCTGCTCGTCGAAAACCTCAATTAGGCTGGAACGCCTTCCTAGAGCGTTCGATCTGCGATTAAACGCGTAGATCGACGCTTTGGCGCTGGAGTCGGAACGCATATTCACGGATGATATGGCCTTTCAAGCGCCGGCGTGGTCGAGCGTTCTTCATATTTATTGAGTATTTTCACTGTGGTCAGCCTTGTGGCGGCCACCTGGACGGGATGATGACTGCTCTACGCCCCCTTATTTTGTTGCTCGCCGGCGTGCTTGGCCTGGCGGGTTGCAGCGTTCACCAGCCGGTGTCGCTGTATCAACTGGACAGCGGAAGTCCGGTTCAGCCTGCGCAAAGCGCGGGCATGGCGGTTTTGCTGGGGCCGGTGGTTGTGGCCGATTACCTTCAGCGCGAAACCCTGCTGCAACGTCAACCGGACGGCAGCCTGCAAGCGGCGACCGACGGTCGATGGGCTGGCAGCCTTTCGTCGGATATCGATCAGTTGCTGATGCGTCAGGTCGCCGGTCACCTGGACAGCCAGCGTGTGGTCCTGGCGCCTGCTACCGCCGGATTCACCCCGGATGTGCAGGTGCTGCTGACCATCACCCGTCTGGACTCGGGTGCGAAACAACCGGCGATTCTCGATGCGCAATGGCGTTTGATCGATCGTCGCGGCAAGGTGCGCGATAACCGCATCATTCATCTGCAGGAATTGCACGCTGGCAGCACCGCTTCGCAGGTGCAGGCGCAGGGGATCCTGTTGCAGCGTCTGGCCGAGCAACTGTCGGTGGCACTCAAGCCACTCGCCAACCAGCCGCCAGTGGCCGAGGCCCCGCGTAAAGCCGCGCCGAAACCTGCAGCGCCGGCGGCGGATGCCGAGAAGCAACCGAAGATTCCGATGGCCTCGCCGATTCGTACCGATATGGAAGTGTTTCGCTTCTGAGGCTGGAACGAGTCAGGACAGAGCCCGCCTTGTGCGGGCTTTGTTGTGTCTGGAGGTGGGGTGGAAGATCAAAAGCCCCTCACCCTAGCCCTCTCCCGGAGGGAGAGGGGACCGACCGAGGTGTCTGGCGTCTTACATCGACCTGAAAGATTTTGGCGATTATGGATTCACAGCCAAACGTTCATGTCGATGTAACTCTCAAATATCCCCCAATCTGTTCCCTCCCCCGGAGGGAGAGGGGACCAATCGAGGTGTCTGGCGTCTTACATCGACCTGAAAGATTTTGGCGATTATGGATTCAAAGCAGGGGGTTCAAGTCGGTGTAACTCTGGAATCTCCCCCAATGTGTTCCCTCTCCCCCTGGGAGAGGGCTAGGGTGAGGGGCTTTTCAGGGATACACACCATCCCAATAACGCCGCGCACAAAAAAGCCCGCAGACAATCACTCGTCTGCGGGCTTTTGCGTATGTTGCCTAAACCTTACGCCCGGCGCTCATGCATCCGCGCCAGTTGCCGCTCCAGCATCGACGGATAAGGCTCCATCAACCGCTCGACACAGCAAGCGCCTTCAGGGCTGGCGATCGGCCGGATCCGCGCACGTTGGCGGATCAGCGCGTCATCGCTGATCTTGCGCTCGACCAGCAGCAGGTTGCGGCTGTGCTGCGACAAGGCCAGTGCATCCTGGGCCGAATCGGTCAGCAGCAGATCAATCTGGCTCAGACCGAACAACTCATCGCCTAAGGTCAGGCCAAGCTGCAGTTGCAGGGTGATGCCGCTGTCCGCGACCTCGATCTGCAACTGATGACCCAGAGCACGCAGCAATTCGCCGCAGCAGATGGCATTGGTCAGGTAGTCGTCGCCGCAATCTTCGGTATGGAACAGCAGCAGCGTGCTGCCATCATTGAGGGTTTCGATTTCGCCCTGATACAGCGAAGCCGCCTGCTCGAGGCAGTCGCGATAGCGTACCTGCAATTCTTCCAGACGTGCGCGAGGCAGGCGGCGCAGTTGTTCCTGCGAACCCAGTTGCACGGCCAGTACCGCGGTGTGCTGTGGCACGTCAGGGGTCGGTTTGCGCGTCAGCGGTTGTGCGGCGCCGGTGATCGATTCGTCGCGCAGGTCGGCGAAAGCGTCATCGTCATCATCGTCTTCGACGGTGCTGACCAAGTGGCGCGGTGCGGGTTTCTTCGCGGCCAGCGGGCGGCTTTCGTCGAAGCTCGGATCACGCAGGTTACGCACCTCGAATTCCGGCTCGTCTTCATCCTCGGCGAATTCCGGCTCGGGTTCAGGCTCAGGCTCGGGTTCCGGGGCGTAGCTGGCGTGCAGCTGGCGCGCCAGATCGCCGATTTCATCCTGACGATCGATACCCGGCGTGTGTGCGTCGATCCGGCGCAGCCACACGCGCAATTGCAGCAGCGGCGTCGACAGATAACGACCCATGCGCAGGCTCAGGGCCAGCGACAGTGCCAGCAGAATCGCGCTCAAAATCCCCATGCTCTGCAGGCTGATGGTCATCGGCTGCTGGAACTGATCCATGTCCAGGCTGATGCGCAGTTGCCCGGCGGTCACGTCCTGGAAAGTGATCTTGCTCTCGTACATGCCCTCGGCTTCGCCCAAGAGGCTGTGCTTGGGCCGCTGACCGGACTCGGCGAGGATACGGTTATCCACACTGTAGATCGCCGCATGGGCCACCAGTTTGTTCTTGGTCAGGTTGTTGAGCAGCACGTTGAGGCTGAGGATGTCATTGGACACCAGCAGCTCGGTGGCGGAGGTGGCGGTCTGCGTGGTCAGGCTCTCGCCCAGCGCATCGGCCTGCTCGTGCATGGCCTGCTTGAATTGCAGCCCCATCACCCCGGCATAGATCACCAGGGCCAGAGCGACCAGGATCACGTTGTGGCTGGCAATGCGCAATGCAATCGGTACACGGCGGTGGCGCAGTGCACGGAAGATCAGCAGGAAGAAGTTATCGGTTTTGACTGGCGTGGGCCGGTTCACTTGAGCTCGGCTCTTTGTCCGTGAAGTTGACGCGCAGTATAGCGACAGGCCCCAGACCGGCAAAGCGCTCGCGGTGCCCGATGGTCACTGAAAGTGGGTAGAATGCGGTTTTTTTCCAGTTGCGGGGGTGCGCGTTGCGCGAAATCGTCCTGATTAACATCACGGGAGTCGACCGTCCGGGTCTGACGGCGGCCATCACCGGTGTTCTGGCACAAGGTGGTGTGAACATTCTCGACATCGGTCAGGCGGTGATCCACGACACCCTGTCGTTCGGCATCCTGGTTGAAATTCCCGATTCCGAGCAGGGCAAGTCGGTGCTCAAGGACATCCTGTTCAAAGGCTACGAACTCGACCAGCAAGTCCGCTTCACCCCGGTGTCCGAAGAGGATTACCAGCAGTGGGTGGGCAATCAGGGCAAGAAACGCCATATCGTTACTCTGCTGACGCGCAAAGTCACCGCCGGCCAATTGCAGGCTGTCAGCGCGATTACCGCCAAATATGGCCTGAATATCGACCATATCGACCGTTTGTCAGGGCGCATGCCGCTGGACACGCCGGCCGACAAGGGCAAGGGCTGCATCGAATTCTCCGTGCGCGGCGAAGCCGCCGATCCGCAGGCCTTGCGCGCCGAATTCCTCAGCGTCGCGCAGGAATTGAACGTCGACATCGCCTTTCAGGAAGATTCGCTGTTCCGCCGCAACCGGCGCCTGGCGGTATTCGACATGGACTCGACGCTGATCGAAGCGGAAGTCATCGATGAGCTGGCCAAGGCAGCAGGCGTGGGCGATCGGGTTTCGGAAATCACTGAGCGCGCGATGGCCGGCGAACTGGATTTCCGTGCCAGTTTCAAAGAGCGTCTGGCCCTGCTCAAGGGCCTCGACGTCAGCGTGCTTGACTCGATCGGCGCCTCGCTGCGTCTGACCGAAGGCGCCGAAACCCTGTTCGCCGAACTCAAGCGCCTCGGTTACAAAACCGCGATTCTGTCCGGCGGCTTCACTTATTTCGCCAAACAGCTGCAAGCCAGACTTGGCATCGACTACGTGTTCGCCAACGAGCTGGAAGTGGTCGACGGCAAGTGCACCGGCGTGGCGATCGAGCCGATTGTCGATGCACAGCGCAAGGCGGATCTGCTCAAGGAGCTGGCGCACAAGGAAGGTCTGCGCCTGGAGCAGACCATTGCCGTCGGCGACGGCGCCAACGACCTGCCGATGCTGGCAATTGCCGGTTTGGGTGTGGCGTTCCGCGCCAAGCCGCTGGTCAAGCAGTCGGCGAAGCAGGCGATTTCAACGCTGGGTCTCGATGGTGTGTTGTATCTGTTGGGCTTCCGCGATCGCGACGGGCAGCTTTGAGTTCTTGAGCGCCTGAACCGGCCCCTTCGCGAGCAGGCTCGCTCCCACAGGGAACCTCATTCCAGTGTGTGAGCGAGCCTGCTCGCGAAGGCCGCGCCTCGGTCTAGAGCGAATTCCATAACGAATCGAAATCCTCTTCACCCCCGCCATTCTGCGCAGGATCCAGCGAGCGATAGGCGAACTGGTTGAAACTGTGGGTACTCGCCACCCGCCGATCCAGCCCGGCGCGGTGTTCCTCTCCTTGAGTGTTGATCAGCACTTTGTTGCCTTCCTGAAACGGCAGGCGCGGCGCCAGTACGGTGGCCGGCAAGTCGATCGCGCTGATCTCCGGCAGCAGCAAAGCGCGCAAGTAATGGCCGTGATCGTCCTTTGAACGCACCAGTTGCAGGCCGCACGGCTGGGCGTGTGGCGCGACCAGTTCGATGCCCATCTGCGTGCCGCTGCCGCGTACCTGGCGGATCCAGCGAATCACCGCAATGCTCCAGCCTCTGCTTTCGCTGTCCTGAATGCCGAGCATTTCCCCGGCCTGTAATTCGGCGGGCACCTCGCTCGGCCAGGCCAGGCAATAGCCGCCGGGGCTGTGGTTGATCACGGGCAAGGCGTAGGTCGGATAGTTCGGCGCGTTGCCGGGGCCTTCATCCTCGGCTAATTGGTCGTACTGGATTTCTTCGTACGGCAACAGCTCATCGTTACTCTGCGGTGCGGCGTCGAACGCCTGACTCCAGCTGTCCTTTTCGCCGTTGGCCACCACGCTGCTGAAATTTGCCGCGCGGGCACCGGGGTGTTTGAGCAATTCGCTGAACGTGCGCTCGCCGCCGAGGTAGAAGTGCAGGGCGCTCATGCCGACGCACACGGTCAATGTGCCTTGCCCGGCGCTGCGCTGGAAGCTGCGTTCGGCAGCCTGGCCCCAGGTGGCGTGCAGATGTTGCAGGGTATCGATGCTGAGGCCGGCGGAGACGGGTAAGGGTGTCGAGGTCGGCTGCTGCCGTAAATGCGTTTCGAGCTGCTTGACCAGCGGTTGCGGATCGAAGCCCAGCAGTCCGCTCTGTTGTTCGCTGCGAAACATCTTGCGGTAGCGTGGGCCAACATCCAGTTCCGGGCTGACCGCAAACAAACCGTCGTCTGCGCGGCCTGGATGCAGTGTGAGCAGGGCGCTCCACGGTTCGATGACCTCGGCCAGTCTGGCAATCTGGCTCTGACGCAACTGATTGCAACGGGCACTGCCCAGCAGCAGGGCGGCGATGTAGGTCTGCTCCACGCTCAAATCGCTGGTCAGATAAGCCAGATCATCGCGCAGTCGCCGCTGCTGCAGCTGTAATTGCGCAGCGCTGCAATACAGCTGATGCAGTTCGAACCACACGTGTTCCGGCGGTGAGCTGTACAGCTGCGTGGCGCGCACCAGTTGCGCCTTCAGCGCATGCGCGGCGCGTTGCATTGCGGTGCTGACCAGCGTCGCGCGGTCCTTGCTGTATTTCGGCAGGATGCGCAGGACGATCTGTTTATAGCCGATGGCCAGCTGACCCTGCAGCGCCTGGCAGAGGTTGCTGACCTTGCGCGAGCGCTCGTCGAGCATGATCGCCTGATGCAAAAAATGCCGTTCCAGATGCTGGCAGACGAAATACACCTCGGGCCGCAGCAACTCCAGCAGTTGCAGGCGATTATCACTGGGGGTGAGCAGCAGGTTGAGTTCGCCCAGGCCCTGATAGAGCAGGCGCGCGGTTTCGCCGATGTTGGCTTTGGGCAGGCCAGCGATCCAGCGCTTGAGGTCGCGCGGGCTGGCGTCGCAGAACGACAGGCGCGTTTGCGTAGGAGTCGGAGCGCGTAACTTGGGAGGGAAGAGGTTTTGGCTCATGAGCAAAACCATAGCAGCAATTGCCGCGGTTTGCGGAAGCAGCCTCGGCTGCTTCCGCGAACAGGATCACGCTTTTGGCAGTGCCAGACCCTGGCCCATCTGCACTGGCGAGCCGGCCACCAGCTCTTCGGCCCACTTCACCTGATCCGGGCCAAACAGCACGATCGCCGTCGAACCCAGCTTGAAGCGCCCCAGTTCAGCGCCTTTCTCCAAGTGAATCGGTGCGCGCGCGGCTTCGTCGTAGCGGAAGGTTTTCAGCTCGCGCTTCGGTGGCGTGACCAGACCGGCCCACACGGTTTCGATCGAAGCGACAATCATCGCGCCGACCAGCACCACCGCCATCGGTCCGCGTTCGGTGTCGAAGATGCACGCCACGCGCTCGTTGCGGGCGAACAGCTCGGGAACGTTCTCGGCGGTGGTCTGATTCACCGAGAAGATCCGGCCCGGGATGTAGACCATTTCGCGCAGGGTGCCGGCCAGCGGCATGTGCACGCGGTGGTAGTCCTTCGGCGACAGGTAAATGGTGGCGAAGTCACCGCCCATGAATGGCGCGGCGTTGGCCGCATCACCGCCGAGCAATTCGAGCACGCTGAAACTGTGGCCCTTGGCCTGGAACACGCGACCGTGCTCGATCGGGCCGAGCTGGCTGACCGCGCCGTCGGCCGGGCTGAGGATCGCGCCCGGAGTTTCGTCCAGCGGACGCGCGCCGTCTTTCAGGGCGCGGGTGAAGAACGCGTTGAAGTGCTCGTAAGCGGTCAGGTCTTCGACCAGCGCTTGCGACATGTCCACTTGATAACGCTTGGCAAACCACTGGGTAAAGGCATTCTTGAACCAGCGCACGCGGCATTCGGCGATGCAACCGGCCAGGCGCGACAGCAGGTGATGCGGCAGCAGGTATTGGCTGAGGATAAACAGACGCTCTTTCATTAGTTGTCCTTGGAAGCTTGAATCTCGACAGGCGTGTCGGGGTGGTTGCCCCATTCGCCCCAGGAACCGGCGTAGCCCTTGACCCGCGGATAACCGAGGGATTTGGCCACCAGATAAGTGAAGCCCGACCGGTGATGGGTCTGGCAGTGGGTAATGATTTCCTTGTCCTTGGTGATCCCGAGGTTTTCGAGGATCTGCGGCATGTCGGTGCGAATGCGCAGCTGGCGTGCCTGATCCATGCCGGCAGTCCATTCGAAATTGACCGCGCCGGGGATGTGGCCGCCCTTGGCGGCGAGGACTTTCTCGCCGGAATATTCCAGCGGCCCGCGCGCATCCCAGATCGCCAGATCGGCGGCGCCGAGACGGCTTTGCAGGTATTCGCGGGTGGCGGTCGGTTCATCGTGCAGGGTCAGCGACACCGGGCCGCCGACCGCGGCGGGCACCTGGATCGACATGGGCATGCCGGCCGCCAGCCAGGCCGGCAGGCCACCGTCTATATAGTGGTACTTGTCGTGGCCAATGACGTCGAGCAGCCAGATGAAGCGCCCGGCCCAACCTCCGCCTTCATCGTCATACACCACGTAGACCGCGTCCTTGCGATGGCCAAGCTCACCGAACAACGCTTGCAGATCGGCTTTCGCCGGCATCAGTCCCGGCGCCGGCGGCTGGCCGAGCTGGGTGCGTTTCGGATCGACAAAGCGTGCGCCGGGCAAGTGACCTTCGGCATACCGGGCAGGGCTGGTCAGGTCCACCAGAATCAGTTCCGGGGACTCCAGGCGCGGCAGCAGGTCGCTCGGCTCGATGACGAGCGGCAAGCCAGAGAAGTCAGACATGTGAGGTCTCCAGAGCACAAAGGGGAGGATTGTAGCGCAGGCTCATTGGCCGCGGCTGCTAAAGCTGTGCAGGGCTTTTTCGATGCACTGCGCGGTTTTGCCGAAGGCCTGCACGGTGATGTCGGCGAACGGCCCGCCGCCCTGATCGGCGACGACAATCATGATCACCCGGCCATTGTTGACCAATGAACGCAGGAACAGATGCTCGCCGCGAAACAGCGTGCGCAGCCCCGCGGGTAACAAGGCGGAGAACTGAGCGTTGTTCTCCGGGGTGATTCGCACCTGTGCCTGCTGGGCGAGCAGACGCTGCAGGACTTTGCTTTGGCTGACGGCAAAACTCAGCGCTGCCGCGTCCTTCGGCAGGCCAGCGGTTTGCTGCACGCGAAGGGTCGAGTGGGTGCGGTCAGCCATCAGAATCATCACTCGGCGCATGCCGCTGGCCACCAGTGCCTCGCGGGCAGCGACGGTCAGGCTCATCGCGTTGGTGAAGCGGCTGGGCTCGGCGAGCAGCTCGGCGCATTGCCGACGCCATTGGCCCAGATCTTCCGAATTGGGTGCTGCTGCCGGGAGCATGCCGGCAGGCAAGCGACGGCTGCCCCACGGCCAGATCAGCGAAACCGCCGGGTGCCACAGATCGGGCATTGCATGCTGACGTGCGCTGTTCGCCGCTTGCTGGTGCAACTGCTGCTGCACTTCGTCCATCGAGATTTGCAGGTACAGGCTGGTCAGGTACTGCCAGCGCTTGCTGTGCGGACTGTCCCAGGCCTGTTGCGCCGACAGCGCCAGACCGTTGGCCAGCAGCACGGTATTCGCCGGTTGGTTGAGCCAGCGCCGTAGCGTCGGGTCATCGTCGAGGCGGTTCTGCTGGCGCAGCGGGTGTTCGCTGTCACGGGCGATGCGCAGCACTTTGACCAGTTCGCGTTGTTCGCTGAGCAGCAATTTGTAGCCTTGCTCGACCCAGATCGGCAGGTGCCAGGCATGCACCAGGGCCTCGGCAATCTTCAACAGGCGCACGCCGAACAACTGTTTTTCAACCACACGTGCCGATTCGCCCTTGTGGATCACCCGCAATTCCCACTCTTCGAGCAACTGGGGATAGGTCAGCGCCAACGGCCACAGCGGCGAGAGGAACAACAGGCTGCCCCAATGAATGTCCTGCCATAGCCGTGCCAGGCGACTGGCGAAAAAACCGTTGGCCTGTTGCGTCGCATGCTGGCTGATCAACTGCAACTGGCGCAGGGCCTTGGGGATCTGCATGTGCGCTTCGGCGGGCAGGCGCGCGAGCAGTTCTTCGGTACGGGCCAGGCCCAGGCGATTGATTGCCACCTCAAGATTTTCCGCCGGCGCAGCCATCGTACCGTGGGTGTGACGATTGGCCTCACGGATGATGCTCAAGGCCAGCGCCGGGCTGTCCTGCATCAGGTCGGCGATGTCGCGCAGCGAGCTGCGGTTGTCGCGGATTGCCCGGCAGACTTTGTCGTGAGCCTCTTGCGGCACGGGCAGGCGGACGCTGTCGAGCAGCTTGACCCACGCCTGGAGGGTGGTCGGTTTTACCGATGGAATGTTCGTTTCATTAGCCATGTCTGGACGAGATCTTCACTGACTGTAGACGCGCCCGGCATGGGCTAAATTGGCTTTTCGCCTGAACTGGCTATAGTCTGGCGCAGTTTTGCCGATAAGTAGAAGAAGAGATTTTTTAACTTCCGAATATGACCTTGAACCCGACTTAAACAAGTACCTTCTACCTATGGCTAAAATTATCGGCATCATCGTCGTATTCGCGAGCGTGCTCGGCGGATACGTGCTCTCCCACGGCAAGATTGCCGCCCTGATCCAGCCCTTCGAGGTGATGATCATCGGCGGTGCGGCCCTCGGCGCTTTCCTCCAGGCCAACCCCGGTTACATGACGATGCACGTGCTCAAGAAATCCCTGAGCATGTTCGGTTCGCGCTTCACCCACACCTTCTACCTGGAAGTGCTCGGGCTGATCTACGAGATCCTCAACAAGAGCCGCCGCGAAGGCATGATGGCAATCGAAGGCGACATCGAAGATGCCGCCGCGAGCCCGATCTTCGCCAAGTACCCCGCCGTGCTCAAGGATGAACGCATGACCGCGTTCGTCTGCGATTACCTGCGCATCATGTCCTCCGGCAACATGGCTCCGCACGAACTGGAAGGCCTGTTCGACATGGAGCTGTACAGCCTCAAGGAAGACCTCGAACACCCATCGCACGCGGTCAACGGCATCGCCGACGGCATGCCCGGTTTCGGTATCGTCGCGGCGGTACTCGGTATTGTGGTGACCATGGCCTCGCTGGGCGAGGGCGACCAGGCGTCGATCGGTCTGCACGTGGGTGCGGCACTGGTCGGTACCTTCTTCGGTATTCTCGCGGCGTACGGTTTCTTCGGCCCGCTGGCGCATTCCCTGGCCCACGATGCCAAGGAAGAGCTGAACGTCTACGAAGCCATCAAGGCCTCGCTGGTGGCTTCGGCATCCGGCATGCCGCCGTCGCTGGCGGTCGAGTTCGGCCGCAAGGTTCTGTACCCGGCGCACCGTCCAAGCTTTGCCGAGCTGGAACAAGCGGTTCGCGGTCGTTAAGTTATGGAAAATAATCAGCCGATCATCGTCAAGCGCGTCAAGCGCATTGCCGCCGGGCACCACGGCGGGGCGTGGAAAATCGCCTTTGCCGACTTTGCCACGGCGATGATGGCGTTCTTTCTGGTGCTGTGGCTGCTGTCCACCGCTACACCGGAACAGAAGATCGCCATCGCCGGTTATTTCAAGGACCCGGTCGGCTTCTCCGAAAGCGGCACGCCGTACATCATCGATCTCGGTGGCACGCCGACCCTGGCGCCGGAAAATACCCTCAACCCGGAAGTGAAGTCGCAGCCGCAGCCTGACAAGGTCACGGTCGACACCGAACAGGTGGAAGGCATGGCCGAACAGGTCGAGAAGGAGCGTCTCGAACTGCTGCTGCAAGAACTGCAGAACAAGGTCGACGAGAACCCGCAACTGCAGAAATTCAAGGATCAGATCCTCTTCGAAATCACGCCAAACGGCTTGCGCATCCAGATCATGGACGCTGAGAACCGGCCGATGTTCGACTCCGGTTCCGCGCGCCTGAAACCGTACTTCGAAGACATCCTGCTGGCCATGGCCGACACCATCAAAGCGGTGCCGAACAAGATCAGCATCAGTGGCCACACCGACGCCAAGCCATACATCGGCACTGGCGATTACGGCAACTGGGAACTCTCGGCCAACCGTGCCAACGCGGCTCGTCGTGCCTTGGTCGCCGGCAGCTATCCGGATGCGCAAGTAGCGCGGGTGGTCGGTTATGCCTCGTCGGCATTGTTCGACCGGGAAAACCCGTTCAACCCGGTGAACCGCCGGATCGACATTGTCGTGCTGACCAAAAAAGCCCAGGCGGCGATTGAAGGTGCGCAGGGTCCTGAGGCGGCGAAACCGGCGGATCAGGGGCAGAACGGTGCTGCTCCGGCAGCCCCGGTTGATCCGAACGCATTGCCGGCGGACAAGCAGCCAGTGCCGGCCCACGAGTTGCGCGAACGCTTGAATCTGTTCGATGACGCCGCGCCGAAGCCGGCTGAGCCGGGTGGGGCTGCGCCAGCGCCTGCGCCGAAGCAGTAAGTGACAAAAAAGCCGACAGTGATGTCGGCTTTTTTGTCAGGATTTTTTTCGGCTTGAGAGTTGTGTAACCAGACAGACCTCTGCCCCTCACCCCAGCCCTCTCCCGAGGGAGAGGGAGCCGATTTCCGGGGGGCCAAAACCTGAGTTCGACTGAGTAATTTCAAGTCGACGTTATTCTTGAACGCGACACGGTCAGTCCCCTCTCCCTCCGGGAGAGGGCTAGGGTGAGGGGCCTTTAGAAAGTGACTACATTCTAGAACCCACGACGAATCCGGTTCTTCAGCTGTTCATGAAACATCTCTGCATCACGCTTGTAGGCCCCTTTCACCGACTCGCTGATCGAGTCCAGCGTCATCGAGCGCTGGTTCGACACCTCATCCCGATACGCCTCGATAAAGAAATCCAGATCGCTGGCCGTGCTCAGCTTCGGCCACTTGTCCAGATAGATCGGCAGCTCCGCCGGCCCGGTCTTGAACGTACAGATCCGCCGGTTGCTGATCGTGGCCTCGCCAATCTCAAACGGCACCCACCACGACAGCGCTGTCCTCTCCGACACCACCGCCAGCAAATGCGTGCATTCGGTGATGTTGCGGGTGATGACCCCGGTGATGTCGTCGGTGGTCTGCGATTCCGGATCGAGCACGTCCAGGTAAGTCCTGATCTTCGCCTGAGTCAGGCGGGTGTTGATGGCAATCGCATGAGCGCGATCCATATGGCGGTAGCTGATAAAGACGGGCATCAGAAGTGTCCTTTGAGGGCGAGTTCGCGGTAATAAGCGCCGAGTGCCGTCAGGCGGCAGCCGATCGAGTGAATCGCGGCGTAATACATGTGCTCGGCGTCGACCGGTTCGATCAGGCTGTGGCGGTTGCACTTCTGCAACTGGGCGAAGACCTCGCCATGCTCGGGCAGGAACGCCTTTTCAGTCGGCTCATAGCTGGGATCGAGCGGGAACACCGATTCGGCCTCGGCGAACCAGTCCGGCAATTTGCGCAGGATGTCCTTGGGGATCAGCGGCGAGACTTCGCGCAGGGAAATGAACTGCGACACATTGGTCTTGAACACCGGACGCTGTTCCCAGGCACCGAGGGCGTTGTCCACGAAGGAATACAGGCTGCCGGGAGTGATCTTGCCGAGGATGTTCGCCGCGCCGCCATGCAGCGCTTGCAGGAGCAGGCCGGTGAATACGCCATGCTGCGCGCCCTCCATGGCCGGCTCGGTTTTTTTGCAAGCGGTGAGAATGCTCATGCCTTCGCCGACCATGCTGCTCTCGCTGCGCAAGGCGCGCACTTCGCCGGCCGAGCCGCTCTGGCAGCAGTCGAGGATGATCACTTTGTTTTTGATCCGCGTGGCTTTGTCCGCCCAGTTGAGAATGTCGCTGATGCGGATGCCGTCCTTGGGGGTACGGTAATCCTGGGGGATCAGCATGCCTTCATCGCTGTCGGCGTCGAAATCACCATGGCCGGCGAAGTACAGCAGAGCGACGTTGCTGTCGCCGGAAAACAACTCGCGGATCTGGTCCTCGATTTTCTCCCGGCTCAGATAATCCTCAGCGGACGTCAACACGACATTCTTGAAATTGGGGTCGCCATTTGCGTTGGTTTTGAGTACCGACGCCATGGCCATGGCGTCGTTGCAACAGCCGCTCAGCCCGCAAATATGCGCATAGTCATTGATGCCGATAAACAGTGCCTTGCGCATGGTTACACCACCGTGTGCAGGCTGTTCGCGCTGACGATTCTGTGGGGATTGCACACGTGGGCGATGCGAGACGATTGGCTGATGAATGAATGGCAGCTTTGCATTGGATTCCTCTTGGATCGCAGTAAGCGAAGGAGGAAACGAATGTAGGCCGCTGGTAAAGACCTACAAGGTCCGCGCGGCAAAACAGAAAGGTCCTGCAGGCAGGCGCGCAAAAGCCTACAGACAGGGCTGATGTTTAAGAAGGGCGTGATTGTGTCAGATGCGATCCGACAGCCGGCGGCCCATGGCGCAGGGCTGCCGGCGCGGCTGTTTAATAGCCGTTTTCAGGCAGGCTGGCGATGATCGAGCGGTAGCTGTTCATGCGCTGCTGCTGGATGCGGCCGTCTTCGAGCGCCTTGAGCAGCGCGCAACCCGGTTCGCGGTCGTGCTTGCAGTCGCGGAAGCGGCAGGTGCCGAGCAGGTCGTCGAACTCGATGAAACCGGCTTCGACGTCGGCGCGGCTGACGTGGCCCAGACCGAATTCGCGGATGCCCGGGGAGTCGATCAGTTCGCCGCCGCCGGGGAAATGGAACAGACGCGCGGTGGTGGTAGTGTGCGTGCCCTGTCCGGACAGCTCGGACAACGGCCCGACACGGGTTTCGACTTCCGGCAGCAGGCTGTTGACCAGCGACGACTTGCCGACGCCGGACTGGCCGACGAATACGCTGATGCGCCCGTCGAGCTGCTTTTGCAGCTGTTCCATGCCGTCGCCGTGGTGCGCCGAAACTTCCAGCACCGGGTAACCCAGCGTGCGATACACCGCCAGCAACGCGTTGAGCGCCGGGGCGTTCTGCTCGTCGATCAGGTCGAATTTGTTCAGCAGCAGAAGCGGGCGGATGCCGGCATGTTCGGCGGCAACCAGATAGCGGTCGATCAGGTTGGCGTGGGGCTCGGGCAGCGGCGCGAAAACGATGACGATCATGTCGACGTTGGCGGCAACCGGCTTGAGCTGACCACGGCTGTCCGGGCGGCACAGTTCAGTGCTGCGCGGCAGTTGCGCGACGATCACGCCGATGCCTTGGTTACCGGCGCGCCAGACGACTTTGTCGCCAGTGACCAGCGCCGGCAGGTTGGCGCGCAAGTGACAGCGGAACACTTGACCGGCGAGTTCGCCGTCAACGGCCTCGACTTCGACCTGTACACCGAAGTGAGCGATCACCAGACCGTGTTGCTCAGGGCCGAGGTCGCCGCCCTCTAGGGCTTCGACCGCCGAGGACTCGCGTTTGGCGGCGCGTGCGGCGCGCTCGCCCTGAATCTTTTCGATGCGCCAGTTTTGACGACGATTGAGTTGGCGTTTGGCCATGGGTGTTCCGTCTGAAGAATGCAGCGATTAGGTAAAACGGCCGCGAGTTTAGCACGCCCGGCCACCGGCCTAGGCTAAACTGCGCAGCATTGCCTAGGAGCCCGAATATGCAAAACCCGCAGAACCTGATCTGGATCGACCTGGAGATGACCGGTCTGGATCCAGACAACGACGTGATCATCGAAATGGCTACCATCGTCACCGACAGTGAGCTGAACACATTGGCTGAAGGTCCGGTAATCGCCATCCATCACAGCGACGAAGTCCTTGCGCGCATGGATGAGTGGAACACCCGCACTCACGGCAACTCCGGCCTGACCCAGCGTGTGCGCGAGAGCCGCATCAGCATGGCCGAAGCCGAGGCCGAAACCATCGCCTTCCTGGAACAATGGGTGCCGAAGGGCAAGTCGCCGATCTGCGGCAACAGCATCTGCCAGGACCGTCGTTTCCTTTACACCCACATGAAGGCGCTGGAAAGCTACTTCCACTATCGCAACCTCGACGTTTCCACACTCAAGGAACTGGCCGCGCGCTGGGCGCCGGACGTGCGTGACAGCTTCAAGAAGGGCAGCACGCACCTGGCGCTGGACGACATCCGCGAATCCATCGCCGAGTTGCAGCATTACCGTAAGCATTTCATCAAGTTCTGATGGTGTTGTGCAGGAGCCGCCACAGGTGGCTCCTGCATTGGAGCGTGGCGCCCCTGCGCGAAACGATCTCAAGGCGTTCACCCTGATCGGCGGCATCTGTTGCAATGACAGCCGCTGACCTTTCAACGCTGTTTATGCCGGCGTTAGTGCTGCAACTGTTTGGAAGTTGCATGTCATGTATTTATCTGTTGTTTCCATACTGACATTGGGTCTGGCGGTGAATTGTTCTCGCTCTGGAAGTGTAAGCTTGTGTCTGGAAGTTTGTTACTGTGTGTTTGCGTAAGGTCAGGCCTTTGAAGTTTTTCAATCAGGATGTCTCTTGAATGAGGGGTGCCTGCGTTCGTCTGTTTTATTAACACTTTCAGGTGATGGATTTTCCTTCCCGTATGTTATTCATGCTGCTCAGTGTTGCGAACCACGTAATGTTCGAGTTTATGTCTGGCAAGGAAGTAATTCATGAGTGAACAGTTGAATGCGTTACGTCGTCAATCCGATGAGTCTGGCGTCGCAGAAAGTATCGGTAGTTTTGCTGTAAAATTTGACGCCGGCGCATCCAGTCGCAGCAAAGTGCTCTACGCCAATGGGCGCATGCAGGTCAAAGTCCAGGTCGTAGTTGCTGGTCTGGATCGCGATGGTAACGTCGTTGCTGTGTCCGACGAGGTCATGGAGAGTATCCGTCTTATTCACTACGATAGCGGCAAAACCTTGCGCAATGGGTGGCGAGCCAGCGCGGAGCAGGGCCGTTTCACCTTGGCGGTAGCGCACAACCCCAACGCTATGGAAGATGAGGATGATGGCAACGAGGATGCCTCGGACCAGCGCCGGGTACGCACATTCTGGGTTTCCAGCGAAAATGTTGAAACCATTCAGATCGGTGCTTCCATAAAGTTTGCTGATACCGTCATCCGCAGTAATGGGACAACGCTGTCGAGCAGGCATGACAGCAGTATCAGCATTGAAGCCATCCTGCCGGTCACCTACGCGATTGAGCAATTCCGTTGGGAAGATGTCTGGTACGACGGCGGATTCAGGAATCAACGTATTTACAAATACTATCTCGGCCTTTATCCCCATTCGCAGCAAGTCAAGTTGGTGGACTGGATTGCTGAAGGTCCGGTAAAGAATGTTGTATTTGCTTTCGGTAATAAAGTCGAAGCATGGAATGCAGCGTTTCAGGCAGGAATTCTGCTTCGCCCGGACAGGGAAGTTTTTAACGTCTCGTTACCGTATGCCGAGACTTCCGGCTCGACGCCTGACTCCATCAGTTTCATTCATCGCGAGAAGGACTATGAGGTTCGAGTGAACGACCGCGTCGGAGAACTGACGGTTGTCCAGGTATTGTCCCCCGTGGCACGAGATCAATTGCCTGCCGACAGATCGGAAGTTTTTCGCTTCACCGCTCTGGATCAATTCGGCACTGAGCATAAGTTGGCTATCCGCACTGACTTCAAAGAGCGAAGCTTCAGGCTGGAACGCGGTTGATACTTCATTTTTTCTGAAATCCCACCGCCGGCATTCCGTTCCGTCACCCATGACGGCGGCTTTAAATCGGAGCGAGCTTAGCGTCATCTCTGTCGGTGCCGGCGCCTAGTGGCTAAACTGCGCGCCTCACTGCCAGGATTGCCCCCATGTTGCTGATGCTCTATCTGATTGCCATCACCGCTGAAGCCATGACTGGCGCGCTGTCTGCCGGTCGTCGCGGCATGGACTGGTTCGGTGTGGTGCTGATTGCCTGCATCACGGCGCTGGGCGGTGGCTCAGTGCGTGATGTGTTGCTTGGGCATTATCCGCTGACCTGGGTCAAGCACCCGGAATACCTGGTGCTGACCTCGGTTGCGGCAATGTTCACCGTATTCACCGCGCGCTGGATGCGCCATCTGCGCTCGCTGTTTCTGGTGCTCGACGCTGTCGGTCTGGTGGCGTTTACGCTGATCGGCTGCATGACCGCTCTGGAAATGGGCCATGGCATGTTGGTGGCTTCGGTCAGCGGCGTGATCACCGGGGTATTCGGCGGCATTCTGCGGGATATTTTCTGCAACGACATCCCGCTGATTTTTCGGCGCGAACTGTATGCGAGTGTCTCCTTCGCTGCCGCGTGGTGCTACATGCTGTGTCTTTATTTGAATGTGCCGAGCGAACAAGCCATTTTGATCACGCTATTCGGCGGGTTTTTGTTACGTCTGCTTGCCATCCGTTTCCATTGGGAAATGCCAAAATTCGTTTATAACGACGAGCATTAATATCTTTTGCATGGAATATTGGCCTGTCGAATAAAGGCTGGTAAACCGCCAGGGACTTGCAAGTGTATGTTTCTTACATTTTTCGCTTTGCTGTTTATTTGAAGGGTCTGTAGTTTTTTTGTTGGCATATTTTCGATGTCAATATTCAAATACAACTTTTCAAGGAAATGCATCATGAGTGAAAGCATGGACGCTACACACGGTCAGCAAACCGCTGCGCCAGTACTTACAGGCCTCGCCCGTTTAAGCGTCAAGTTCGACGCCAATGACAGTACTCGCAGCAAAACACTGTTTGGTAATGGCCGGATGCAGGTCAAGGTTCAAGTTCTGGTTACCGGGGTAGACGCCGACGGCAATACCATGCACGTACCGGCTGATGTAATGGACAGTATCGAACTCATTCATTACAGCACCGGCAATACGTTGCGCGACGGCTGGGCCGCGAGCACTGTGCAAGGTCGCTTTACCCTTGAGGCAAGGCCTTCACTCACTGCCTCAGAGGTTCACGACGATGATCTGGAAAATGATAGTGCCCATCCGCAGGTGCGCACGTTCTGGGTATCCACGTCCAGCGCCGGGACCACCCGGATTGGCGCGCGTCTGTCTCTGAACGGTGAGAGGATTCTCAGCAACGGAACCACACTTTCCAGTGTCCAGGACAGCAGTGTAACCATCGAAGCACAACCCCCTTCGGCGTACTCAATGGAAGAATTTCGTTGGTATCAAACCCGGCGCGGCGACGAGTTGCCGGGTAATCGGATCTGGAGCTATCGTCTGGGACTGTATCCGCGGGGGCAGCAGATCAAGCTGGTCGATTGGGTTGTAGACGGTATAGAGAAAGGGGCTGATCATGATTTTGCGGGGGGTAACAGGCTTAATGAAAGCAAAACCAATTATATGAAGGTCATTCTTGCCAGCCCTGAAACCCGTGAGGTGACAGTGTCCTTGCCGGTTAAAGGTGATCCTTTTGTATTCGCTTTTTTCCCCGACGCCCATACCTGGGAGGACGAGAATTATACTGTCAGGGTTCAGAGCGACGGCGAGTTTACCGTCGTACAAGCGCTGTCGGAATACTCGAAAATCGGAAAGGCATTCAAATACGGAAATAAACTTTATTTTCTGGCCATTGATGAACACGGCACGGAGCATAGGCTGGCGATTCGCGTGAACTTCTACGAGCGTAATTTATACCTGGAGCGAGGTTGAGTCTCCACTGATGCAATGTCGGTGGATGGAATAGATATATATATGCTTTTTGGCATGACGACTACCGATAAGCTGCGGTGTTCAGTTATCAGGTAATCGCACCCAACGTGCTGTTATTTATATCTAGCGTTGGCCCTCCAGCTATGCGAGGGCCAGCACACCCATATATCAAGGATGAGTAGTCATGACTGGCAAACCGCCCAGAGTCAAACCTGTACCCGCCCCAACCAAAACCCCCGATTTCAGCGTAGAGGATACTCACTGGTCATCCTCCGTTTCTTCATCAACCCCGGCTCTGCCCATCCCGCGCCGCCTGGAACCCGCGCATCCTTCTCTGGCGCCTGACCCGGCCGCATTGACGCCAGAGATCTGGGTGAGCGTGAACCCGAGCTCTTCCGTGATCAATGAACTCACGATGCACGTCGCGAAGTCTTCACTGGCAGATTACTGGATACCCACACCCAAAAAACTCGGCGAGTTCGATGCGCAAGGCATGCGGATCGTGAAGCAGCGTCAGTATGTTGCCGTAGACGATGACCATATGGTGCAAGTGGTGCTGGATGTCGAGAGTGGCCTGTTTCGTGCCACGCTGGCCAGTGAACTCGACCCTTCCGGCCCGCTGATGAAACTCGACAGCGAGGGCCGGTTCTGGGGCCCGCTTGACAGCGATTTCGCCACCGTCACCGATTCAATATCAGTACAAACCGCACAACTTTTCCGCCGGATGGGTCGTTCTGTGGCGCAGTTTTCCGACGCCACGGTTGCACGCCTGCTGGCAGTGAGTGGCGTCGATGAAGTCGCCCTGCGCGATGTGCTCATTAATGATCGTCCTGCGCCGTTTTTACTGGAGGACACCATCAGGCGCTTCGAACTTGATCAGAAGATTCAGGCGCAGGGACGCGGGGCCGCACCTGAGCGGTTTACGAGGTTCAAGGAACTGGAAGAAGCCTTTGAAGCCAATTGCGATGAACATACTTTACGGATGCGCCGGGTATTTCCAAATCTGCCGAAAACGGCTGCACTGGCGATATGGCGCAACATGAGCGCCACCGAGCGTTTACATATGCACAACCAGCCAGGCATGCCACAGCGAGTGGCGAAAGAGGCACTGCTGGCGCTTCGGGATATTCGCCTGGCGAGGGCCAGGGAAGGTATTTATCTGGAGGCGGTATCCAATCTGGACAGTGATCGGCTAGTGCTGCATATGCTCGGAAATCTCGCGAACTGGCCGCGGCAGATTGCTTTCGAGATTCGCCAGGGGGCCGGAGACGGGCCTGTCCTCAGCACTAGCGGCGACGCCCGGTCGCCGTTTCGTCACATACTGATTCGTGAGGGTGATGGCTATGTCATCCAAAGCAGCGACGCCCAAATACCTGAGGGCTCGAAGGATCTGTATTCAGCCATCTGGCTTGTGTTGTTGCCCGGGCATCGCCGTTTGCTGGGTGTGACAGAAGGTGGGGGTGCGGCACTGCAACAGCTGATTCGTGCACTGCCGTTGCCGTCGCACCATGCCGTGAACGAATTGCTGGGGCTGCCGACGCTTCCGGTTACCGCCGATCCAGCCATCGCGCGATATGGGCAAACGGGGCATCTGCGAGGGGGAGGTGACGACAACCCGTTATCGCCAAAGTCCGTTGTAGAGCGCGTACGCAATCTATATCCGCATCTTCCAGATGAGGAGGTGACGGCATTTATCACTGAGCGCTTGAAGAGTGATTCATCAGAGGTTTTGTTTCGCCTGGAAACAGAGCTTGCGACGTTGCGTGAGGAATTGGCGGTATGGACGGCCGAAGGGACATTACCCCATACGCCGACAGCGCAACCAGAAGGCGCGCCGACACCCGCCGGACAGCGCCAGGCTCGCGAGCAGTTCAGCGCAAAGTTGCAAGCTATCTGGCAACGCAAGTCGGTTTCGAAGTGGGACGAGGGAGACGATCATTTTTCTCACTACGTTGATTTTTCGGGTGTATTACCAAGGTTGTCAAGCCGGTTTGAATATGTAACAGAGTTAATATTGACCGCCAATGAACCGATAGCACGGATAGGTGCGTTTCTTGACAGTTTTCCAAATCTTCAACATTTGGGAGTGTTTGGCATAAAAACAGAGGAATTCCCGTCAGGAATATTTCAAATGCGCCAGTTAAGCGAGCTTGCGCTGGACGGGTGCTCGCTGACACTATCCGAGGCCACAGTTGAAGGATTGTCCAGAATTGAAACGCTTACCCGCTTGAATCTGGCAAACAATCCTCTGACAGTTACTCCGCATGTAGGCCACATGGCGGGCTTGACCGGATTGATGCTGAGCAACGCAAATCTTTCAAGCATTCCTTCAGGCATAGATCGGCTCACGAAACTGGGTGTCGTGGCATTGCATGATAATAATATTTCAGACGTGGGATATGAACTGTTAGAGATTCCGGATACCCAGGATCTGTTCATCGGTTTATTGAATAATCCGCTGAGTGCCGAGTCAAGGCAGCGGATTGGTCAGTATCTTGAAAATTCCAGTATGGATCGAAAGGTGGAAATCCATACGGAGGATGTAGTTTTACAGTCCGACTCCGATAGTGAGTCCTCGGAGAGCGGTTTTTCGACAGGTTCAGAGAGTGACTGAATATTGGTTAAAGTAACGACTCCTTTGTTTTGCTGACATAGCCAGACAAGAAATAGACTACTCGATGGCTCCGCTTCTGATTCTGTGACGTTCAGGTCGGGAGGGGAGCAATCATTGAGTGCCGGAACCAAAGGATGGCAGGGGAGTTGTTGCAGGCGGTTTTATAAAACTCACGATTCTTCAAGGTATTAGTATTTATGTAAGTTGTTGGAGGTGATGTTGAAATATTACTTCCTCATAATTTGTCTAATGTCGCAGCTGTTATTATTTAAATCTAGCCTCAATACTTTGCTGAGTCCTTAAAGGGCGAAATCTTCAGTCAGCCAGGTATTGTTAAATGTTTAATGATCATATTGGTATTTCTCGTATCGAGGTAAAACTCGACGCCACCAGGTCTGGCCAGCATAAAGTGCTATATGCCAACGGACGTATGCAGGTGCGCGTGCTGGTGCTTCTGCACGGGATCGATAACAACGGCGATGGTGCATCACTGCATGGGCACCCCGCCTTACAGTCCCTGCGACTTATTGACTATAACGGTGCTCGGCCGCTGGAAGGGGCCTGGAGCGTTTCGTTGCAGGAAAACCGTTATGCCCACGAAATGTCAGGTGGGGCACCGCGGATTACCGAAATCCCACGTGCCACGCATAACCGGATAAGCGACGACTCTGATCCGGTGCAGATTTTTCAGTATTGGGTTTCGGCCACCCGGCCTGGTGTCATGGAAGTAGCCGCTGAAATCGTTATGGATAACGTGGTATTGCGAAGTAACGGAATTGGTTTTGACAGCAGTGTCACGCTGGAGGCGATCCCGCCGAAAAAATATAACCAGAGTAGTTTTTCTCTTCACAAGTACGGCACGTTCAGCGAAAGAGTCTACGAGGAACGCGTTCAGTATTTTCATCTCGGACTTCACGCTGACGGTCGTCAGATTCAGCTGCTCGACTGGTATAGCAACGATATAGAGCTTAACCCGTATGATGCTGAAGATGCAGTGATGGTGTACTCGTCAGGCATGATAAACCACTACAGTGGCGGCGGCAGAACTTTCTATGGTTATCTGGCGCCGATATACGGACGATCGGCCTCGGTCAATACTCCTCTCGGTTACATTACCTTTCCGATTAACGATGTGCAGGGCGTGTTGACTCTTGTGCAGCGCACGACTCTGCAGACAGAGGAGAAGCCGGCAACCGGCGAAACCTTCGAAGTTGCCGTTATTGATGAGTTCGGTACGGAGCACTGGCTTGGTATCAAAGGTGATATAGAGCAGCGAACTTTCATTCTGGGTGAATCGAAGCGTTCAACAAAACAATTTGCCTGATTTCATCTGCATGGTCAGCGGGTTCTCGCTGGCCGTTTTTTGATCTGCCAGTAGCACAATCTTGAAATAAAGGGACGTTTTTCAATGGCAAGTAATTCATCTTCCGCTGTTCATTCAAACGCTTTCAACTTTGGTGAGTTTGTATCAGGAGGCGTTGACCCGCGCACCGGCATGTACACGAGCTCTTTTTCCTTGGGAAAGTTGCACTCGTCGGATCTTAATGGTCCTGAATTTTCACTTTCACTGAGCTTCAATCCGCTCAACCAGGCGGACTCCGGTTTCGGCATCGGTTGGTCTTTGACGATGACCAATTACGACATGCTCAGCAAAGTCATGACGCTGTCCAACGGTGAGCGCTACAAGGCTGCGGAAACATCCACCGGTCTGAAGTTCAGGGAAATGAAGCTGCAAACGGCGAAGGTATTGGTGACCGGAGCAGGGCGCTATGAAGTTCGATACAAGGATGGTCGGCGTGAACTGCTCAAGGTCCTGGCTGGCACTCAGGTCGCCGTAGCGGAAAAAATAATCGCGGCGAACGGTGTGAGCATTTCGCTCAAGCATGAATTATTCAATCAGTTTCCCAGACTGGCCGAAATCCGTGATGCCAAACGATGCCTGCTGAAAATTACCCGCACTGAAGGTCAAGTGAAGTTGACCCGGCATCCTGACACTTCGTCCAGTTCAACCTACAAGTTGATCTTGAAAAACAGTCGGGTAACGGCCATCGAGCTTCCGGTCGGTAACGGCTGGGAGCTGGAATATGAAATCATCGATGGGGCCAGCTACTTGTGGCGCGTCGTCAACCCGTTGCGTGGCGTAGAAATCATTCGCTACAAGCGCCAGGGTCACCATTTCGTCAATGACGGGGAAAAGACACTCCCGTTTGTCATAGCTCACGATGCTTATCCAGGACGTGGCCAGCCCCGGCTTTGCAGGGCATACACATACTCCGACCATAATTTTCTCGGACAAGGCCTTCTCCCGGCCACGGACAATGATCTGGATCCGCTCTATCTGGCGCCCGGTCACTATGTCTACACCTCGGACGAGCAGTTGCTGGTGAGCGGCAAAGTCCATACCCGCATTAAACGCAGCTACAACAAGTTCCATCTGTTGGTGGCTGAGGTTACAACCTGCGGCGACGCCCAGATCGCCACCGCCACGGAGTATCACGGTTCTGTCGCCAAACCTTTCAATGAGCAGTTGGCGCAATTCCGCCTGCCCAAGGTTCAGACGGTGACTTACCTCGATCGGCGCACTCAGCAGAAGCGCGAGGAAACGACCGTCACCGAGTTCGATGGCGAAGGCAACCTGATCAGGCACGTCGAGCCGAGCGGGGTGACGACTTCGACGGAGTTTCATCCGGCAAGCGGAGGCGACAATTGCCCCGAGGATCCGCTGGGGTTTTCCAGATTTCCAAGGAAGAGGACGGTCACCGCTGCCGCGTCGGGCGGTGCTGCGACGGTCACGTACTACGACTATGCCCTGCACCCGGCGTTGGAAGGTGCGGAACTGCCATCCGTATTACCGATCACGGAGCGTTTTTACGAAGTTGTGGAAGGTGTTGAGGTCTTGCGTTCGACTACCGAGCGCAGTTATCTGGACACGCCCAAGGACCCGCTCAAGCACGGGGCCACGAAAGAGCAAAGCATCATTCTGAATGATAAAAAAACCTCTACCGAATTTTCCTATGAGCTTGAGGGTGACAGGTTGCGGGTCAAGTCCAGCACACGCGGATTTGACGGCGCGCTACAGACCAGTGAGAAAGTGCTGTCGACGCTGACCGGATTACAGGTCTCTGAAATCGCTGTCGAGGGCGAGCGCATCGAGCATGAATACGATGCGATCGGCCGCGCAGTGTGCAAAACGGTTGCTTCCGGCACCCCCTATGCTGCTTCTACCCGGTGGGCCTATCTGGCCGCCAGCAAACAGCAGCCGGCTACCGTGGTGACTACCGATCCCGTTGGCGGCGAGCAAAGAGTGACCTATGACGGCCTGGAGCGGGTAGTCACCGTTCAGGAAAAGGACTGCGATCATCCCGACAAGGACGGTCTCATCCAGACGCGCACGCTTTATTCTGCCCTGCATGATTCGGTCGGTCACAGGGTGAAAGCGACGCTGACGGATTGGCGTGATGGCAAGCCGTATCCGGTCAGCACCCGCTACGAATTCGATTCCTGGGGCCAGGTCTGCAAGACGCTGCATGCCGATGGGCGTATCGAACACAGCGAGATGGATCCGGTCCTTCGCCAGCAAACCACCCGGCTCCAGGGGATGGGCAAGACACTCACCGTCATTAGCGACTTCGGTAAACCGCTCAGTGTCGAGAGCTTCAATCTGAAGAACAAGAGTCTCGGCAAGACCGTTTACACCTATGACGGATTCGGGCGCACAACCAGCGAGACAGATCCCGTCGGCAATACCACTCGATATGAATACGACGTTTTTGACCGGATAATTCGCACCGTCCTGCCTGACGCCAGTGAGGTAGTGACCGACTACGCCGAACATAGCGATGAAGGGCTGCCGATCGGCATCAAGGTCGGTGACAAAGCGTTGGGACAGCAGGCCTACGATGGTCTGGGTCGTTTGATACAAAGTACCGTGGGCGGACGAAAGTCCGAGGCTGGCTATGAAGCGGGCTTCACTCAGCCACAGTGGTTCAAGAGTGCTGATGGCCAGAAAACCGAATTCACTTACTTGCGCGATCTGGGCGGTTTGCTGACTGAGCGCAAGGCGGGGGGGCTGGTCACGACCATGACTTATGACCCCGTCAGCGGCAATCCCTTGACCTGTACCGAAAACGGCAGGGAACGCCGTTTCACCTATTACCCTTCCGGGCGCGTGAAAACCGAAACTACGACCCTTGGTGCCGTCACGAAAGCAACATCCCGTACCTGGTCCCTGCAGGGGCGGCCGATCACCCATGTCGATGTACTCGGAGCCGAAAGCACATCCGAATACGATCAGCATGGTCGCCTGCTATCCACCTCGCAGGGCACGCTGAAAACCGAGTTCCACTACAACATACAGACGGGGATGCTGGACTGGACTAAAACCGAAGAAACCTCGATCAAGCGTCAGATGATCACCCGGTTTGCCTATGACGATGTCGGTCGCGAAACCCGCCGTACATTCGAGATTCAGGGCCAACCCGACCAGACCCTGGAGTCGACCTACACGCTGGCTGGCAAACTGGCGCAGAAAGTCTCCAGGCGCGGCACGCAACTATTGCGTGACGAGCAATTCACCTACGATGTGCGCGGGCGTCTGATCCAGTACGACTGTGCCGGCACCCAAAAGCCCCGCGATCCGTATGGCAAGGAAATTGTCCAGCAAACGTTCACCTTCGATGCGCTGGATAACATCCTCACCGTGCAGACTAAGTTCCCGCTGGGCGTGAATCTGACCACGTTCAGTTATGACAATCCCGATCCCGCCCAGCTCAGCGCAGTCAAACATTCCCATGTCGACTATCCACCGGCAGTGACGCTGGAATACGACGCCAACGGCAGGATGATCAAGGACGACCAGGCGCGGACTCTGGCCTATGACGCCTTCGGACGTCTTGAGCAATTGTCCGGCGCAGGGGGATCAGTCATTCGTGGCTACCATTACGACGGTTTCGACGATCTGGTTGAACTGTCGCAACCCGAAAAGACAACTGTGCAGCGTTACTACCACGCAGGCCGGGTCGCCAATGAGGTGAGTGGTGAAAGCTCATCCAGTGTTGTGCGTCACGGTGGCGCGCTGGTGGGCCAACAGCAATTTGGTTTGCACGCTGGCGCGCAGCTATTTGGGACCGATCAGCAGCAAAGCGTGCTGGCAACGCTGGGCAAGGAACAGCTCACCGATTGCGCCTACAGCCCTTACGGCCATCGTCCTGCCGAGGGTGGTTTGTTCAGCTTGGCGGGGTTCAACGGCGAGCAGCTGGATCCGGTGACCGGGCTGTATCTGCTGGGTAACGGTTACAGGGCCTATAGTCCGACATTGATGCGATTCCTCGCCCCCGACAGCATGAGTCCGTTCGGCGCGGGCGGATTGAATGCCTACAGTTATTGCCTGGGCGACCCTGTCAATCGTGTCGACCCTACCGGGCATATCTCCTGGCAATCGATATTGGGCATCGGACTCAGTATTCTCGGGATCGTTGCCAGCGTGTTGACGATGGGCGCCGCGACGCCATGGGCAGTGGCGGCGCTGGGGCTGGCCGTGACTTCAGGCCTGGCGGGTATTGCCAGTGAAGTGGTCAATGAGCTGGCACCGGATTCTCAAGCAGGCGAGATACTGGGCTGGATCAGTTTCGGTCTCGGGCTGGCTTCGCTCGGTGCAGGTTTGGCGGCGGGTGCAAAAGCTGCTGTGAATGCGGGCAGGAAGATGGCTTCAGCGTTTAGCCAAGGGCTTAGTGGCAGGGGCGCAGGAAAAGCGGGGAAATATTTAAAGAAGACCGGGAAAGGCGCCAGGGCTGCGGCCAAAAAAGTCAATGCTCCTGTGGAGCCTGTGGCGGATGAACCTTGGCAATTGGTCAGGGCCACCGGGACGGATGACGTGTTGAGCGCCACCGGTTCCGTGAATTATCAGAAAAAGGCGGAGGATTTCTACAAACTCATTGAAAGCAATAAGTCTGCCCGCCAGGCAGCTGGGGAGGCGGGTCTGGCGTACTCGGAACTAGCCAAATACAGCCAAACCAGAAAGTTGACGCATGTTTATATGACGAAGATCACTGGAGGCGGGGATCGTATTTATCTTCTGGAGGATAGTGCAACGAGAGTTTGCAAAGTCCTTCAGTCGGGCGGCCATTGGTCTCCCGGGCAAACTTCCGCAAGAATAAGAGCGGCGGGAAATATGGATACAGCTCGCATGTGAGCAACCTGAGTACTTGGCTTGCCCTTCATGGGTTTGAAGGTCTGGAGTGCCGTTCCAGTGCCCACTCCACATGTTCCCTGACCAACTCTGACGGATGATCCCGTCGCGCCTTCAACGCTTCCAGCACCGGAATCGTTGAAGGCGCATTGCCCAGTCCTACCGCCAGATTCCTCAACCAGCGCTCATACCCCGCCCGCCGCAACGGCGAGCCTTCGGTGCTGCTCAGGAACGTCTCTTCATCCCATAAAAACAGCTCGGCCAGCTCGGCGTTGTCGAGGTTGTGCCTTGGCTTGAAATCGCCTTCCCCGGAGGGCTTGGCGAAGCGGTTCCATGGGCAGACGATCTGACAGTCATCACAGCCAAATACGCGATTGCCGATCAACGGACGCAGGTCTGCAGGGATGGCGCTTTTCAGTTCGATGGTCAGGTAGGAAATGCAGCGCCGCGCATCCAGCACGTACGGGCCGACGAAGGCGTTGGTCGGGCAGATGTCCAGACACGCAGTGCAACGGCCGCAATGTTCGCTGCTATGCGGTTCATCCACCGGCAACGGCAGGTCGACAAACAGCTCGCTGAGGAAGAAATAACTGCCTGCCTTGCGATTCAGTACAAGGGTGTTTTTGCCGATCCAGCCCAGCCCGGCTTGCTCGGCGATGGCTTTTTCCAGCACCGGCGCGCTGTCGACAAAGGCGCGAAAACCGAACGGGCCGATCTGCGCCTGAATCCTGTCGGCCAATTGCTGCACACGTTTACGGATCAATTTGTGGTAATCGCGGCCCAAGGCATAACGCGACACGTAGGCTTTTTCCGGTTCAGCCAGGCGTTTGGCCATTTCGGTATCGCCGGGCAGGTAGTCCATGCGCAGCGAGACCACGCGCAGCGTGCCCGGTACCAGCTCTTCGGGGTGCGAGCGTTTGCTGCCGTGGGCGCCCATGTAGTCCATTTCGCCGTGGTAGCCGGCCTCGAGCCAGCGCGCGAGGTGCTGCTCATGCTCGGCCAGATCCAGACCGCTGATGCCGACTTGCTGAAAGCCCAGCTCGCGGCCCCAATCCTTGATCGATTGGGCGAGGGCGGGCAGGTCTGTGGTGATGGCGGACATGAGGCGAGAGAAACCGGAGCTGAGGTGCGTATAATTCTGCCAGACATCGGAGCCCGAAGACGCATGCCGCAGACGAAAGATGATTTACCCGACGCGCTGTACCGCGCCGTGCAGGTGCGCGAACTCGACGCACGGCTGATCGCCGCCGGGACGCCGGGCTTCGAATTGATGCAGCGCGCCGCCCGCGCCACCTGGCGCGCACTGCTGCGCAAATGGCCAGCAGTGAATGAACTGACGGTGCTCGCCGGGCACGGCAACAATGCCGGTGACGGTTATCTGGTGGCCGCACTGGCGCTGCGGGCAGGTTGGACCGTGCGCGTACTGGCAGTCGGCGATCCGCAGCGTTTGCAGGGTGATGCCGCACTGGCCCGTGCCGAATCCATAGCTGCTGGCGTTGCGGTGCAGAGCTGGCAGGCAGAGAACGAGCTGCGCGGTGCCGTTCTCGATGCCCTGCTCGGCACGGGTCTCAGTGGCGAAGTGCGTGAGCCGTACGCCGCTGCCATCGCCGCCATCAATGCCAGCGGTTTACCGGTGGTGGCCGTCGATATTCCCTCCGGGCTGTGCGCCGACACCGGTCGGGAACTGGGCGTCGCGGTGCGTGCCGATCTGACGGTGACATTCATCGGCATGAAGGTCGGGCTGTTGACCGGCGACGCAGCGGATCATATCGGTGAACTGGTCTTCAACGATCTGCAAGCCACCGATGACATTTTCAATGACATTCCTGTCTGCGCTCGACGCCTCAGCGCCGCTAATCTTCCGGCAATTGCGCCGCGCGCGCCGACTTCGCACAAGGGCCGCTCTGGCCATGTGCTGTTGATCGGCGGCGATCATGGTTTCGGCGGGGCGATTCTGCTCAGCACTGAAACGGCGTTGCGCAGCGGCGCGGGCATGGTGTCGCTGGCGACCCGTCCCGAGCATGTGCCGGCAGCGCTCACTCGCGTGCCGGAAGCCATGGCCCTCGGCACCTCGTCTGCCAATCAACTGATGGGCCTGCTGGAAAAGGTTTCGGTATTGGTCGTCGGACCGGGCCTTGGCCAGGCAAGCTGGGGCCGCGCCTTGTTGTCGGCAGCCGCCAATGCGTCGGTACCGCAGGTTTGGGACGCCGACGCGTTGAACCTGTTGGCCGGCGGTTTTGTCCAGTTGCCCAGGGATTGCGTGATCACCCCGCATCCGGGCGAGGCGGCGCGGCTGCTCGGCATCAGTACTGGCGAAGTACAGGCCGATCGTCCGGCCGCTGCATTGGCGTTGAGCAAAAGGTATTCAGCGGTAGTGGTTCTGAAAGGCGCCGGTAGTTTGATCGCGCATCCCGATGGGCGTCTGGCCCTGTGTCATCAAGGCCATCCGGCAATGGCCACGGGCGGGCTCGGTGATGTGCTGGCCGGTCTGACCGGCGCATTGCTGGCGCAAGGCATGGACGCTTTCGACGCTGCAAGCCTGGCCGTCTGGCTGCACGCCAATGCCGGCCTGCAACAAGGCAAATTCGGCCGTGGGCTGGCGGCCAGTGATCTGATTCCAGCCATTCGTCAGTTGTTGGAGGAGCATGCACCGTGTCTGAAGTAACCCTGTACCTGGCCGATGAACAGGCCATGAGCGACTTTGGCGCACGGATCGCCCGCGTGACCCAGGGCCATGGCCTGATTTTTCTCGAAGGCAATCTGGGCATGGGCAAAACCACCCTGTCGCGGGGCATCATTCGCGGGCTGGGTCATGTCGGCGCGGTGAAAAGTCCGACCTTCACCTTGGTCGAACCCTACGAGATCGGTGACATCCGCGCCTTCCACTTCGACCTGTATCGCCTGGTCGATCCGGAGGAGCTGGAGTTTCTCGGCATCCGCGACTACTTCGAAGACGACGCGATGTGCCTGATCGAATGGCCCGATAAAGGTGCAGGCTTTTTGCCAAAGCCTGACCTGACCATTACCATTGGCCCGCAAGACAGCGGGCGTTCGCTGAAAATTTTAGCCGAGGGCTCGCGTGGCGAGGCCTGGTGTGCCGCTTTGGCATTGGAATCCAATTAAATGATGGGGTTTGGTATGCGCTTTCGCGCGTTGGTGGCTGCCGCTGGACTGATGTTGATGGCAGTAACCGTCAACGCTGTGGCCGATTCAAAGGTCAACAGCGTGCGCCTGTGGCGGGCGCCGGACAACACGCGACTGGTCTTCGACCTGAGCGGCCCGGTGCAGCACAGCGTCTTCACCCTGACCTCACCGGACCGGCTGGTGATCGACATCAACGGCGCCACCCTCGGTGCGCCGCTGAATGTACAGACCGCGAACACGCCTATCACCGCGATGCGCTCGGCTCAGCGTACGCCGACCGACCTGCGCGTGGTCATCGACCTGAAAAAAGCCGTCACCCCGAAAAGCTTCTCGCTGGCGCCGAATGCGCAGTACGGCAACCGTCTTGTGGTCGACCTGTTCGACAACCCGGCCGACGCCGCACCGCCGCCTGCGCCAACGCCGCAGGTCGCCACCGTGCCAGCGGTGCCGGTAACTCCAACCGAACCTGCAATCAAGTTGCCGCCAGCCCCCGCCGGCAAGCGCGACATTATTGTCGTGATCGACGCCGGCCACGGTGGCGAAGACCCGGGTGCGTCCGGTTCGCGCGGTCAGCGTGAGAAAGACGTGGTACTGCAGATCGCCCGCGAACTGCAGCGTCAGGTCAACGGCATGAAAGGCTTCCGCGCCGAACTGACCCGTACCGGCGACTACTTCATCCCGCTGCGTGGCCGTACCGAAATCGCCCGCAAGAAGGGCGCTGACCTGTTCGTATCCATTCACGCTGACGCTGCGCCGTCGGCTGCAGCCTTCGGTGCTTCGGTGTTTGCCCTGTCTGATCGCGGCGCCACGTCGGAGACCGCCCGCTGGCTGGCCGACAGTGAAAACCGATCCGACCTGATCGGCGGCGCCGGCAACGTCAGCCTCGACGACAAGGACCGCATGCTCGCCGGCGTCCTGCTCGACCTGTCGATGACTGCGTCGCTGACCTCCAGTCTCAACGTCGGCCAGAAGGTTCTGACCAACATCGGTCGGGTCACGCCACTGCACAAACAGCGCGTGGAACAGGCCGGCTTCATGGTGTTGAAGTCGCCGGATATCCCGTCGATCCTGGTCGAAACCGGCTTTATCTCCAACGCCAACGAAGCGAACAAACTGTCTGCATCCAGCCACCAGCAGGCGCTGGCCCGATCGATCAGCAGCGGCGTGCGCCAGTTCTTCCAGCAGAATCCGCCACCGGGCACCTACATCGCCTGGCTGCGTGATTCCGGCAAGATTGCCCAGGGCCCGCGCGACCACCGCGTCGGCCCTGGGGAAACCCTGGCGATGATCGGCGTGCGCTATCAAGTCTCCCCGGCCACTCTGCGCGCCGCCAACAACCTGAAAAGTGATGAGCTGAAAGTCGGTCAGCACCTGACCATTCCCGGCACCGAACTGGCGTCCAAAGAATGAACCAGGTATTGAACACTGCGCGCATCGAGCTGCTCAGCCCGCGGCTGGCGAACCAGATCGCCGCCGGTGAAGTGGTTGAACGTCCGGCCTCTGTTATCAAGGAGCTGCTGGAAAACAGCCTCGACTCCGGCGCCAAGCGTATCGACGTCGATGTCGAGCAGGGCGGCGTCAAGTTGCTGCGGGTGCGCGATGACGGCAGCGGCATTTCTGCCGATGACCTGCCGCTGGCTCTGGCCCGTCACGCCACCAGCAAGATCCGCAACCTCGAAGACCTTGAACAGGTGATGAGCCTGGGGTTTCGTGGCGAGGCGTTGGCGTCGATCAGCTCTGTGGCGCGCTTGACCCTGACCTCGCGCACCCGCGATGCCGATCAGGCCTGGCAGGTCGAGACCGAAGGCCGCGACATGGCACCGCGCGTGCAGCCGGCGGCGCATCCGGTCGGCACCTCGGTGGAAGTTCGCGACCTGTTCTTCAACACCCCGGCCCGGCGCAAATTCCTCAAGACCGAAAAAACCGAATTCGATCACCTGCAGGAGGTGATCAAGCGTCTGGCGCTGGCGCGTTTCGACGTGGCATTTCATCTGCGCCACAACGGCAAGACCATCCTCAGCCTGCACGAGGCCCATGACGATGCGGCCCGTGCGCGGCGCGTGGCGGCGATCTGCGGTTCCGGTTTCCTCGAACAGGCGCTGCCCATCGAGATCGAGCGCAATGGTCTGCACCTGTGGGGCTGGGTCGGTTTGCCGACTTTCAACCGCAGTCAGGCGGACTTGCAGTATTTCTTCGTCAACGGTCGGGCGGTGCGCGACAAACTGGTGGCCCATGCGGTGCGCCAGGCTTATCGCGACGTGCTGTTCAACGGCCGGCATCCGACCTTCGCGTTGTTTTTCGAGGTCGATCCGGCAGCAGTAGACGTCAACGTCCACCCGACCAAGCACGAAGTACGCTTCCGTGACGGGCGCATGGTTCATGACTTCCTGTACGGCACGCTGCACCGTGCGCTGGGCGACGTGCGACCGGAGGATCAACTGGCCGGTTCGGTCACCACGGCGATCGTTCGACCCAGCGGAATCGAGGCGGGCGAATTCGGCCCGCAGGGCGAGATGCGTCTGGCCGCCAATGCGCTGCTCGAGCAGCCGCAGGCGCAACCTGCGTTCAACACGTCATCCGGTGCCAGCGCTGGCGGTGCCTATCAGTACCAATACACGCCGCGGCCGCAATCGACAGTGCCTGCCGCCGAGGCGCAAGCCGCTTACAAAGAGTTTTTCGCGCCGCTGCCAGAAGCCAATGCCAACGCGCTTCCGGCTGGTCAGGAAGATATTCCGCCGCTCGGCTATGCACTGGCGCAGCTCAAGGGCATCTATATCCTGTCTGAGAACGCCCATGGCCTGGTGCTGGTGGACATGCACGCCGCCCACGAGCGGATCATGTACGAACGCTTGAAAATCGCCATGGCCAGCGAAGGCCTGAGTGGTCAGCCGTTGCTGGTGCCGGAGTCGTTGGCGGTCAGTCAGCGCGAGGCCGATTGCGCTGAAGAACATGCGGCGTGGTTTCAGCGACTTGGTTTTGAGTTGCAGCGGCTTGGCCCGGAAACCCTGGCGATCCGGCAGATTCCTGCGTTGCTCAAACAGGCGGAAGCCAATCGGCTGGTCGGCGATGTTCTGTCGGACCTGATGGAATATGGCACCAGCGACCGCATTCAGGCGCACCTCAACGAACTGCTCGGCACCATGGCCTGCCACGGCGCGATCCGCGCCAACCGGCGTCTGGCCCTGCCGGAAATGAACGGCCTGCTGCGCGACATGGAAAACACCGAGCGCAGTGGCCAATGCAACCATGGCCGACCGACCTGGACCCAACTGGGCCTGGACGATCTGGACAAACTGTTCCTGCGCGGTCGTTGATGAGCCAGCTCCCTCCAGCGATATTTCTGATGGGCCCGACCGCTGCGGGCAAGACCGATCTGGCCATCGAGCTGACCAAGGTGCTGCCGTGCGAATTGATCAGCGTCGATTCGGCGCTGGTCTACCGCGGCATGGACATCGGCACCGCCAAGCCTTCGAAAGAGCTGCTGGCCCAATACCCGCACCGGCTGATCGATATCCTCGACCCCGCTGAGGCGTATTCCGCTGCCGATTTCCGCCGCGACGCCCTGCAAGCCATGGCCGAGATCACCGCGCGGGGAAAGATCCCGCTACTGGTCGGCGGCACCATGCTCTATTACAAGGCTCTGGTCGAAGGTCTGGCCGACATGCCGGCGGCCGATCCCGAGGTGCGCGCGCAGATCGAGGAAGAAGCTGCACGTCTGGGCTGGCAAGCGCTGCACGATCAGTTGGCGCAAATCGATCCGGTGTCGGCGGCGCGGATTCATCCAAATGATCCGCAGCGCTTGAGTCGGGCGCTTGAAGTCTATCGAGTCAGCGGGCAGAGCATGACCACCCTGCGTGAGCAACAATCTGCGCAAAGTACTGAAGCAGCCGCTTCGGGACGCCAACAATTGCCCTATACTGTCGCGAACCTGGCCATTGCTCCGGCGAATCGTCAGGTTCTGCACCAGCGAATTGAACAAAGATTCACAAATATGTTGGAACAGGGATTCATCGACGAGGTCGTAGCCCTGCGTAAAAGAAGTGACCTGCATGCCGGGTTGCCGTCTATACGTGCGGTAGGCTACCGCCAAGTCTGGGATTATCTGGACGGCAAGCTGACATTGGCCCAGATGCAGGAGCGCGGCATCATCGCCACGCGCCAATTGGCCAAGCGCCAGTTTACCTGGCTGCGCAGCTGGGACGATTTACACTGGCTGGACAGTCTTGATTGCGACAATCTGCCACGCGCCTTGAAATACCTCGGGACCATCTCCATATTGAGCTGAGTCCTTGCAATTGCCGTCTATCCTTGGGGGTGTGACGGCCGAAGCCATCTGAATTTACCTGTTTTTATTATTGAATCCTTAAAGGAGTGCGGCACATGTCAAAAGGGCATTCGCTACAAGACCCTTACCTGAACACTTTACGTAAAGAGAAAGTCGGGGTTTCCATCTACCTGGTCAACGGTATCAAGCTGCAAGGAACGATCGAGTCGTTCGACCAGTTCGTGATCCTGCTGAAAAACACCGTCAGCCAGATGGTCTACAAACACGCTATCTCGACCGTCGTGCCGGTTCGTCCAATTCGTCTGCCTAGCGCAACCGAAAACGAACAGGGCGATGCCGATGCAGCGCCGGGTAACGCCTGATAGGAGTCTCCTTTGTTCTTTGAGCGCCACGGTGGTGGTGAGCGAGTCATCCTCGTTCACTTGGATGGACAGGACCCTGAGGCGCGCGAAGATCCGCAGGAGTTTCAGGAGTTGGCAAATTCGGCTGGCGCCGAGACCGTTGCGTTTTTTAACGTGCCGCGTCATCGGCCAACCGCCAAATATCTGATCGGCAGCGGCAAGGTCGAGGAACTGCGCGACCTGGTCAAGGCTGAAGAAGCCGATCTGGTGATTTTCAATCACATCCTCACGCCCAGTCAGGAACGCAACCTCGAACGTGTTTTCGAGTGTCGCGTGATCGACCGCACCGGGCTGATTCTCGATATTTTCGCTCAACGCGCACGTACCCATGAGGGCAAGCTGCAGGTCGAACTGGCCCAGCTTGACCACATGAGCACGCGACTGGTTCGCGGCTGGACTCACCTTGAACGTCAGGGTGGCGGCATCGGTATGCGCGGCCCGGGTGAAACCCAGCTGGAAACCGACCGCCGTCTGTTGCGGGTCCGTCTGCGCCAGATCAAGGGGCGGCTGGAGAAGGTGCGCAGTCAGCGCGAGCAGTCGCGCCGTGGCCGATCCCGTGCAGACATTCCTACCGTGTCGCTGGTGGGCTACACCAACGCCGGCAAATCGACACTCTTCAACAACGTGACGAAGTCCGACGTGTACGCGGCCGATCAACTGTTCGCCACACTCGACCCGACCCTGCGCCGCCTGGAGCTTGACGACCTCGGTCCGATTGTCCTGGCCGACACCGTGGGTTTCATTCGTCACCTGCCGCACAAGCTGGTCGAGGCATTTCGGTCTACGCTCGAAGAGTCGAGCAATTCCGACCTGTTGTTGCACGTGATCGATGCGGCCGAACCGGATCGCATGTTGCAGATCGAGCAGGTGATGGTGGTGCTGGGCGAGATTGGCGCTCAGGACTTGCCGATCCTGGAGGTCTATAACAAACTCGATTTGCTTGAAGGCGTCGAGCCGCAGATCCAGCGCGATGCCGATGGCAAGCCGCAACGGGTCTGGCTGTCGGCGCGTGATGGCAGTGGTCTGGAGTTGCTCGAACAAGCGATCGCCGAGTTGCTCGGCAGTGACCTGTTCGTGGGGACCTTGCGCCTGCCGCAACGATTCGCTCGACTGCGTGCGCAGTTCTTCGAACTCGGAGCGGTGCAGAAAGAAGAATACGATGAAGAAGGTGTCAGCCTGCTGGCCGTTCGTTTGCCCCGGATCGAGCTGAATCGATTGGTAAGCCGCGAAGGATTGCAGCCGATGGAATTCATCGAGCAACACACTTTGCAATAAAAGCCTGAAAAAGCGGTTGTGCCGCGACGGCAGGCATTCTGTAGCATTGGTCGGCGCGCCGTGGGTGCGTCTTTGCTTTATCAGATGGAGAGCGCTATGGCTTGGAATGAGCCGGGTGGCAACTCGAATAATCAGGATCCCTGGGGTGGCAAGCGCCGCAATAACGGCGACCGCAAGGGACCACCGGATCTCGACGAGGCCTTCCGAAAGCTGCAGGAAAGCCTGAACGGGTTGTTCGGTGGTGGTAAGAAACGCGGTGATGACGGCGGCGGTTCCGGCAGGAGCAGTGGCGGCTTCGGCGGTCTGCTCGGCATCGGCCTGGTCGTGCTGGCGGCCGTCTGGCTGTACAGCGCGGTTTACGTGGTGGACGAGCAGGAGCAGGCCGTGGTGCTGCGCTTCGGCAAGTACTACGAGACTGTCGGCCCGGGCCTGAACATCTACTTCCCGCCGATCGACAAGAAGTACATGGAGAACGTGACGCGTGAGCGTGCGTACACCAAGCAGGGCCAGATGCTGACCGAAGACGAGAACATCGTCGAAGTGCCGCTGACCGTGCAGTACAAGATCAGCAACCTGCAGGACTTCGTGCTGAACGTCGATCAGCCGGAAATCAGCCTGCAGCACGCGACCGAAAGTGCACTGCGTCACGTGGTCGGTTCCACCGCCATGGACCAGGTCCTGACCGAAGGCCGTGAATTGATGGCGAGCGAAATCAAGGAGCGTCTGCAACGTTTCCTCGATACCTATCGCACCGGTATCACTGTCACCCAGGTCAACGTACAGAGCGCAGCGGCACCGCGTGAAGTGCAGGAAGCCTTCGATGACGTGATCCGCGCCCGTGAAGACGAGCAGCGTTCGCGTAACCAGGCCGAAACCTACGCCAACGGCGTGGTGCCGGAAGCCCGTGGTCAGGCCCAGCGCATCATCGAGGATGCCAACGGTTACCGCGACGAGACCATCTCGCGCGCCAAGGGTGAGGCCGATCGCTTCACCAAGCTGGTCGCCGAGTATCGCAAGGCTCCTGAAGTCACCCGCGAGCGTCTGTACCTGGACACCATGCAGGAAGTCTTCAGCAATACCAGCAAGGTCCTCGTGACCGGCAACAAGAACGGCCAGAGCAATCTGCTCTACCTGCCGTTGGACAAGATGATCCAGAACAGTTCGGGTAATGCACCGGTGACCGGTTCGGCCGCCAGCAACAACACGGACGTCACGCCGCATGTCACTGACGTGCCGCAGACGCGTACAAGGGAGACCCGCTGATGAGCAATAAATCGCTGATCGCCCTGATCGTTGGCGTCGTCGTGGTACTGGTGGGCTGGAATTGCTTCTACATCGTCGCTCAGACCGAGCGCGCGGTGCTGCTGCAATTCGGTCGTGTGGTTCAGGCCGATGTCCAGCCGGGTCTGCATGTGAAGGTGCCTTACGTCAACCAGGTGCGCAAATTCGACGCGCGCCTGCTGACGCTGGATGCACCGACGCAGCGCTTTCTGACCCTGGAAAAGAAAGCCGTGATGGTCGATGCCTACGCCAAGTGGCGGGTGAAAGATGCCGAGCGCTTCTACACCGCGACTTCGGGTCTGAAGCAGATCGCCGACGAGCGTCTGTCCCGTCGTCTGGAATCCGGTCTGCGTGACCAGTTCGGCAAGCGCACCCTGCACGAAGTGGTGTCGGGTGAGCGTGATGCGCTGATGGCTGACATCACTGCATCGCTGAACAAGATGGCGGAAAAAGAGCTGGGTATCGAAGTGGTCGATGTGCGGGTCAAGGCCATCGATCTGCCGAAAGAAGTGAACCGCAGCGTGTTCGAGCGCATGAGCACCGAGCGTGAGCGTGAAGCTCGCGAGCACCGCGCCAAGGGTAACGAGCTGGCCGAAGGCATCCGTGCCGATGCCGATCGTCAGCGCCGCGTGTTGCTGGCCGAAGCCTATCGTGAATCCGAAGAGGTTCGCGGTGACGGTGATGCCCAGGCTGCAGCGATCTACTCCAAGGCCTACGGTCAGGATCAGGAGTTCTACGGTTTCTACCGCAGCCTGCGTGCCTACCGTGAAAGCTTCGCGAACAAATCCGACGTCCTGGTCCTCGACCCAAGCAGCGACTTCTTCCGTTACCTGGAAAAAGCCAAGCCTTGACACGACGTTGACCTGAATCATTCCGCCCGGCGGCTAAAACCTCGGGCGGGGTGATCCTTTCGGAAAACGTGTGTATGATGCGGCAGCCGGGAAATTCCCGGCTTTTTTGCGTCTGCATGTTTGATTGCTGTTTTTGTTGCAGGCGTCGGGTTGAACGGCCCGAGCGTTTTTCGAGGAAAGTGATGGGCGAAGCCGGTAACAGGCCTTTCGCTGCGTCGTTCATGCGCGTGCGTTTTGAACGCCCCGGTCATTTTCTGCTTCACTCAAGGCTCGCCCTCGTGCTGGCCGCCCGGATCAAAGGGGAATGGCGTAATGGCAACGGTAGACCGCTGGCTGCTGCCAGATGGCATCGAAGAAGTACTGCCACCGGAGGCGGCGCGCATTGAAGTCGCGCGTCGTCAGGTGTTGGATCTGTTCCAGAGCTGGGGTTACGAGTTTGTCGTGACTCCCCATATCGAGTACCTGGAATCCCTCCTGACCGGCGCGGGCCAGGACCTGGATCTGCGTACCTTCAAGGTCATCGACCCACAATCGGGCCGGCAGATGGGTTTCCGCGCCGACATCACGCCACAGGTCGCGCGTATCGATGCGCACACCCTGCGTCGCGAGGGTCCGAGCCGTCTGTGCTACGCCGGCAGCGTCCTGCACGCCCAGCCCCGTGCATTGTCGTCCTCGCGCAGCCCGATCCAGCTGGGCGCCGAGTTGTACGGCGATGCCAGCCCGAGCAGCGACGTCGAAGTCATCAGCCTGATGCTGGCCATGCTGCAACTGGCCGATGTGCCGGATGTGCACATGGACCTCGGGCATGTCGGCATCTACCGTGGTCTGGCGCGCGCCGCCGGTCTATCCGGTGAAGTCGAGCAGCAGTTGTTCGATGCCCTGCAGCGCAAGGCCATCGATGAAGTGATTACCCTGACCGAAGGTCTGCCGGCCGATCTGTCGGGCATGCTGCGCGCCTTGGTTGATCTGTGTGGCGGCCGTGAAGTGTTGAATGCTGCGCGCGAGCGTCTGGCCAATGCGCCGGCGCCGGTTCTGGCAGCGCTGGAAGATCTGCTGGCGATTGCCGAGCGGCTTTCCGTGCGCTTCCCGCAGTTGCCGTTGTATTTCGACCTCGGCGAATTGCGCGGCTATCACTACCACACCGGTGTGGTGTTCGCGGTGTTCGTGCCGGGCGTTGGTCAGTCCATCGCTCAGGGCGGTCGTTACGATGACATCGGCGCCGACTTCGGTCGCGCGCGTCCGGCGACTGGCTTCTCTACCGATTTGAAAACCCTGGTGACCCTGGGGCGTGCTGAGATCGAGCTACCGTCTGGCGGTATCTGGATGCCTGACAGTACGGATGCGGCACTCTGGCAGCAGGTTTGCCAGTTGCGCAGTGAGGGTCAGCGTGTCGTTCAGGCGTTGCCTGGACAACCTTTGGCCGCCGCCCGTGATGCGGACTGCGACCGGCAATTGATTCAGCAGAACGGGCTTTGGCAAGTATCGCCACTGGCTTCTTGAGTTTTCCTGCCGGCCATCGCCGGCACCAAGTTTGCGCGAATGAGGACAAGTGTTATGGGTAAGAATGTCGTAGTCCTGGGCACCCAGTGGGGTGATGAGGGCAAAGGCAAGATCGTTGATCTGCTGACCGAACATGCTGCCGCCGTAGTGCGCTACCAAGGTGGCCACAACGCGGGTCACACGCTGGTGATCGACGGCGAGAAAACCGTTTTGCACCTGATTCCGTCGGGCGTGCTGCGCGAAGGCGTGCAATGCCTGATCGGCAACGGCGTGGTGGTTGCACCTGACGCCCTGCTGCGCGAGATCACCAAGCTGGAAGAGAAAGGCGTACCGGTGCGCGAGCGCCTGCGTATCAGCCCGTCCTGCCCGCTGATCCTGTCCTTCCACGTCGCGCTGGACCAGGCCCGTGAAAAGGCCCGTGGCGAGCTGAAGATCGGTACTACCGGTCGCGGCATCGGCCCGGCTTACGAAGATAAAGTTGCCCGTCGTGGCCTGCGTGTCGGCGACCTGCTGAACATGCCACGTTTCGAAGACAAGCTGCGTGAACTGGTGGACTACCACAACTTCATGCTGGTCGGTTACTACAAAGAGCCAGCCATCGAGTTCGAAAAGACCCTGGCCGAGTGCAAGGAATACGCTGAGCTGCTCAAGCCGCTGATGCTCGACGTGACCGCCGAGCTGCACGACCTGCGTCGTGCCGGCAAGGACATCATGTTCGAAGGCGCGCAAGGTTCGTTGCTCGACATCGACCACGGCACCTACCCGTACGTGACCAGTTCCAACACCACCGCTGGTGGCGTAGCGACCGGTTCGGGCGTTGGTCCGATGTTCCTCGACTACATCCTGGGCATCACCAAGGCTTACACCACTCGCGTCGGTTCCGGCCCGTTCCCGACCGAGCTGTTCGATGACGTCGGCGCGCACCTGGCCAAGCAAGGTCACGAGTTCGGCGCTACCACCGGCCGTGCTCGTCGTTGCGGCTGGTTCGACGCCGTTATCCTGCGTCGCGCTATCGATGTGAACAGTATCTCGGGTATCTGCCTGACCAAGCTGGATGTGCTCGACGGTCTGGAAACCATCAACATTTGCGTCGGCTACAAGGATGCCGAAGGCAATGCCGTTGCCCCGACCGATGCGGACAGCTACGTAGGCCTGCAGCCTGTGTACGAAGAAGTGCCGGGCTGGAGCGAATCGACCGTGGGTGCCAAGACCCTGGAAGAGCTGCCGGCCAATGCTCGTGCCTACATCAAACGCGTTGAAGAGTTGATCGGCGCGCCGATCGACATTATTTCGACGGGTCCGGACCGCAACGAAACCATCGTCCTGCGTCATCCGTTTGCCTGATAAGTCGTTGATGCGAAAAACAAAGGCCCCTTAATCGGGGCCTTTGTCGTTTATGCCTGTTGGACGGCATGACCTTTGCTGTGAATCTGTCTACAAGAGTGCCATCAAATTAATGGCGTCAGAAGTAGAGGGATTTAAAGTGTCAGCCGTTCTCTCACTGTTACAAAGCCGTTTGTTGCGGCCGGTGTTCGTTACCCTTGGTATCGCCCTTTTGGTGCAGGTGCTGGTCGCAGTCGCCCTGACGCGGAGCACGGTCACGGCGCTGGAAGCCGATCTGGCCGTGCGCCTGGGTGCCGACAGTCAGAAGCTCTCCGGTGAGCTGGAGCAGGCCGGGCGTGAAGTGACCTCGAGTCTTGATGCGTTATCGGCCAGCACTCGTCAGCGCCTGACCGCCGGTTTGTCTGCCCGCCTCAAAGAAGAGCAGGCGCAACTACGGGCGACCCTCGAAAAGGATCTCAAGGATTCGGCCAACGACATGGCGCAGTTGCTTGCATCCGTAGCGCCGCGTGCCATGTGGGACAGCGACGTACCGACGCTGTCGGAGTTCGCCCGCCGTGCCCAGCGCAACCCCAACGTGCTGTTCGTGGTGTACGACGACGCCACCGGCCAACATCTGACTCGTTATCTCAATCGCGAAAACCCGATCAACAAGGCCTTGCTGGAGAAAGGCCAGGGCGAGCGTGCGCTGGATAAAGTGCTGGATGCGGCGAAAAACGATCCTTCGGTTTACTACCTCGAAGCCTCGATCAATCCCAACGGCGTGGAAATCGGCAAGGTGCTGATGGGCGTGTCCACGGCCTCGGTGGAAACCGATCTGGCAGAGCTCGACAAGCGCTTTCTGGCGCTGATTGCCAGCAGCGATCAACTGGTCGGTGACAGCCTCAAAGGCGCGGCTGCGGACAGTGCCAAGGCCATGCAGGCGCGCCTGCAATCGGCACAGGCCACCGCTGGCGAAATGAAAGCCAACACCGCACAAACCGTTCAAGAGGCGGCTGCGACATTACGCTGGCGCATCGGCCTCGGACTGGCACTGGTCGGTTGCGGCGTGCTGCTGTTGCTGGCGGTGGTGCTGGGTCATCGGGTGGTCAATCGCCTGAAAATGCTCAACGCGGCGATGGATGATCTGGCGGCAGGCGAGGGCGATCTCACCAAGCGTGTGCAGATCAATAGCAAGGATGAGATTGGCGACATGGCATCGGCGGTCAATCGCTTCGTCGACAAGTTGCAGCCGATCGTACGCGAGGCGGGCGACGTCGCTCAGCGCACCGGCGTGGAAATAGGTGCGATGACCTTGCGCAATGCCGGCGCCGATGCGGCTGCCGGGATGCAGCGCGATGAGGTCGCAGAAAGCCTGCGCGCTCTGTCGCAAATGGCCGACGAGGCGCAGTCGGAAAGTCAGGCGATGCAGGCGGCGTTAAAGCAGGTTGTCGACATTCGCCAGGCCACTGATGAGAACACTCGTACTTCCGCCAAAGTCGGCAGCCTGATTGAGGCACTGGCAGGGCAGGTCGATACCGGAGCGAAAGTCATCGAGCGGCTGGCGCAGCAGAGCGAACAGATCGAAGTGGTGCTGACGGTGATTCACGGGATCGCCGAACAAACCAACCTGCTGGCGTTGAACGCTGCGATCGAGGCGGCGCGGGCCGGTGAAACCGGGCGTGGGTTTGCCGTGGTGGCGGATGAAGTGCGTGCCCTGGCGAGCAAGACGCAAAGCTCCACCGGCGATATTCAGGCGCACATCGTCGCTCTGCAGCAGGGCGCGCGTGAAGCGGTCGAAGCGATTGGCCAGGCCGGACGGCAGGCCAGCGAAGGTTTGCTGGTATTGCGCGACAGTGCGCGGTTGCAGCAGTCGGTGCAGGCTTCGGTTGAGCAGGTGCATGCGGCGATCGGTCTGGCGACGCAAGCAGCAGCGCATCAGGCGCAGGGCGCGCAGGCAGTGCGGGGGCGTGTCGAGACGATCCATGCACAGGCCGAAAAAGCGGCGCAGGCAGTGGTGGAAACCACGGCCAGTGGCAAGGTGCTGGATGGTCTGGCGGCGCAGCTGAAAGCCAGCCTGGGGCAGTTCCGCGCTTGATGTTGGCTGGGCTGGCCGCATCGCGAGCAGGCTCACTCCTACATTTGGAATACGTTCCCCTGTAGGAGTGAGCCTGCTCGCGATGGCTGTTTCAGCGGCTCAAATACATCCGCGTCGTTAGCAGATATACCGGCAGTCCGGAAACCAGAATCAACAACGCCGCATACGGCGCCGCTGCCGCAAACTCGACATTCGCCGTGTGCGCCCAGACCTCTGTTGCCAGCGTATTCAGTCCAGTCGGACTGAGCAGCAACGTCGCCGTCAATTCCTTCATCGCATCGAGAAACACCAGCGCAAACGCCGCGCCCAGTGCCGGGAAAATGATCGGCAGGGTCACCCGGCAAAACGCCGTGAACGACGACGCGCCCAGCGTACGCGCTGCTTCTTCCAGCTGCGGTGCAGCCTTGTTCAGCGCGGTACGGATCGGCGCTTGCGCCAGTGGCAGGAACAGCAGCGCATAGGCGATCAGCAACAAGCCCGACGTCTGATACAGCGCCGGCACGTAATGCAGGGCGAAATACACCAGCGTCAACGCAATCACCAGTCCCGGCAGCGCGTGCAGCAGATAAGGCAAGCGTTCGGCCCAGATTGCCAATTGGCCTTTATAGCGCACCACCAGCAGTCCGACCGGAACCGCCAGCAGCAGGCACAACGCCGCGCCGCCCAGTGACAATGCCAGCGACGACAATAACGCCTCGCTGATCGCTGCTACCGGGAACGCTGCTGACGAACCGACCGCCAGCCAGTACGCCAACATTCCCAACGGAATTCCGCTGCCGATGATCGCCAGCAACAGGCAATACACCTGACCGAGCGCAGCCCACGGCCCAAGCTTTACTTGTTCGGCCTGTCGGGCTGCGCCCTGGCCGGTGCGCACATGCCGGCCCTTGCCGCGCACGCGCAACTCCAGCCACAACAAGAGCAGACACAGCGCCAGCAACACCGCAGAAAGCATTGCGGCATTGGCGTTGCTGAATTCCAGTTCGAATTGCTGGTAGATCGCCGTGGTAAACGTCTGCAGGCCGATGATCGACAGCGCGCCGAACTCCACCAGCATGTGCAGGGCAATCAGCAACGAGCCGGCCAGCAGCGATGGCCACAGCAGCGGCAGGGTGACGCGGAAAAACACGCCCCAGCGATTCTGCCCCAGCGTGCGAGCGGACTCTTCGAGAGAGGGATCGAGATTGCGCAGGGTCGCCGCGACTGGCAGAAAGATCAGCGGGTACTTCGACAGGCTCATCACCAGAATCGCGCCGCCGATGCCTTCGAACTGCGCACTCAGCGACACCCAGGTGAAGCTGCTGACGAATGCCGGCACTGCAAACGGCAGGCACAGGATCACGCCCCACAGGCGTCGACCTGGCAGATTGCTGCGTTCCAGCAGCCATGCCAGCGACAGGCCGATCACGCCGCAGGTGATCGTCACGCCGATCATCAGTGCCAAAGTATTGCGCAACAGGCCAAACACATACGGGCGCCACAACAAGTGCAACGCCTCGGCCCAGCCGGCCTGCCAGGCTTTCACTCCGACGTAGGCCAGGGGCAACAGGCTTAATACCACCAGTAGCAGAACCGGCAGCACCAGCCAGATCGACGGCCGTTTGCGTCTTGGCACATAACCCCCGCGCGCGGCGGGGGCCGATAACGATGCTGCCATCAGTTCAGGCCAACTTCGCGTTCCAGCTCCAGGGCTTCTTCAGCATTGCCCAGATCCGCCGGAGTGACGTTCGGCGCTTCCAGTTCGCTGAATGGCTTGAGGCCGCGATCCGATTCCATGCCTTTGTGCAGCGGGTATTCGGCGGTGGTTTGGGTGATCACGCGCTGGCCTTCTTCGCTGGCCATGAACGCGAGGAATTGCTGGGCTTCTTTTGGATGTTTGCTGGATTTGAGAACCGCAGCGCTGGACACGGTGATCAAGCCGCCAGCGTCGCCGCCGGTGAAATAATGCAGTTTGGAGTCGAGCTTGCCTTTCTCGCGCTGCAGGGCGAACCAGTAATAATTGTTCACCAGCACCGTGGCGACTTCGCCGTTCTCCACGGCTTTGAGCGCGACCATGTTGTTGCTGTAGGTCTTGCCGAACGCGCGCAGACCGGTCAGCCATTCTTCGGCAGCGTCGCGACCGTGCAGTTTGATGATCGCAACGGCCTGCTCCTGGAAGGCGCCGCTGGTCGGAACGAAACCGACTTTGCCCTGCCATTGTGGCTCGGAGAACTCCATGACCGATTTCGGCAGGTCTTTTTCATCGATCAGTTTCGGGTTGAACGCTACCACGCGCACCCGGGCGGTAACACCGATCCAGGTGCCATTGGCGGCGACATATTTTTCCGGCAGAACCGCCAGTGTGGCGTCATCGGCCTTGGCCAGCAGGCCCTGTTCGCCGAGGTTGTTCAGCGGCGGCGACTCTTCGGTGTAGATTACGTCGGCGGGGGAGCGATCGCCTTCTTCGATGATCTGGCTGGCGAGCTGATTGCTGCTGCCTTTGCGCACGTTGACGTGAATGCCAGTCTTGGCCTCGAAAGCCTTGGCAATCGCATCGCCGACTTCCTTGTGCTGGCCGTTGTAGAGGGTCAGGGAAACCGCATCGGCAGCCTGGGTGAGGGGAGTGGCGAGCGCCAGGCCGAGGAGGGTGAAGGTCAGGCCTCGGCGCAGGGTATTTCGAAACGTCATTCGCAGGGTTCCTCACTGTCGCATTGCAAAAACTTGCAACAATGATAAACGATATTGTTTCTCAAGTGCGCCTTGTGCGGGACAAGGGGATCGGGTAGACCTGCGGAAATTCAGGGAGCCAGAAACGCAAAAACCCGCTTTCGCGGGTTTTTGGGAAATCCAAGGCCTGAACCTTGGATTTGAATTGGTGCCCAGAAGAAGACTCGAACTTCCACGACCGTAAGGTCACCAGCACCTGAAGCTGGCGTGTCTACCAATTTCACCATCTGGGCAATCATCGCAAGCGTTGCCGCTGTTGATGTGGCGCACTATACGGAGGCCTTTTTGATCTGTAAACCCCTGATTTGGTTTTAATAAATCAGTGTGAACAAAAGCTTTCCCGCAAATGCAAAAAACCCGCTTTCGCGGGTTTTGTGTGAGTCTTGAAACTGATCTAGTCTCAAACTCGAAATTGGTGCCCAGGAGAAGACTCGAACTTCCACGACCGTAAGGTCACCAGCACCTGAAGCTGGCGTGTCTACCAATTTCACCACCTGGGCATCATCGAAAGCGCTTGTGCGTCGTCGATGGCGCGCACTATACGGAGCGTCTTTTTAACTGTAAACCCCTGCTGCAGAAAAAACTGAATTTTTTTACCAGCGGCGTTCAAAAGCGTATCTGCGCGTCGATACAGGGCCTTGTAAGGCCTTATAGAGTCGGAAATTTCCCGTTTCCCGGCGCCTATGCCAAACTAACCCGCATATAGACAAGGTGAAAACTCTCTAATGGCCGATTGGCAGTCCCTCGATCCCGAGGCCGCTCGTGAAGCGGAAAAATACGAAAACCCTATTCCCAGCCGCGAACTGATCCTGGCGCACCTCGCCGATCGGGGTTCGCCTGCTGCCCGCGAGCAACTGGTCGAAGAGTTTGGTCTGACCACAGAAGACCAGATCGAGGCCCTGCGCCGCCGCTTGCGCGCTATGGAGCGCGACGCTCAATTGATCTACACCCGCCGCGGCACTTACGCGCCGGTGGACAAGCTCGACCTGATCCTCGGCCGCATCAGCGGTCACCGTGACGGCTTCGGCTTCCTCGTGCCGGACGACGGCAGCGACGACCTGTTCATGAGCCCGGCGCAAATGCGCCTGGTGTTCGACGGTGACCGCGCACTGGCGCGGGTTTCCGGGCTCGACCGGCGTGGTCGCCGCGAAGGCGTGATCGTCGAAGTGGTATCCCGCGCTCATGAAACGATCGTCGGCCGCTACTTCGAAGAAGGCGGCATCGGTTTCGTCGTTGCCGACAATCCGAAGATCCAGCAGGAAGTGCTCGTCACCCCGGGCCGCAATGCCAACGCGCAGATCGGTCAGTTCGTCGAGGTGAAGATCACCCACTGGCCAACGCCGCGCTTCCAGCCTCAGGGCGATGTGGTCGAAGTGGTCGGCAACTACATGGCGCCGGGCATGGAAATCGATGTTGCCCTGCGCACTTACGACATTCCGCACGTCTGGCCTGAAGCCGTTCTGAAGGAAGCCGGCAAGCTCAAGCCGGAAGTCGAAGAGAAGGACAAAGAGAAGCGCATCGACCTGCGCCATTTGCCGTTCGTCACCATTGACGGCGAAGATGCCCGCGACTTCGACGACGCGGTCTACTGCGAAGCCAAACCGGGCAAACTGCGTCTGTTCTCCGGTGGCTGGAAGTTGTACGTGGCGATTGCCGACGTTTCCAGTTATGTGAAGATCGGCTCGGCGCTGGATAACGAGGCTCAGGTTCGCGGCAACTCGGTGTATTTCCCCGAGCGCGTGATCCCGATGCTGCCGGAACAGCTGTCCAACGGCCTGTGCTCGCTGAACCCGCAGGTCGATCGTCTGGCCATGGTCTGCGAGATGACCATCTCCAAGTCCGGCGAAATGACCGACTACTGCTTTTATGAGGCAGTGATCCATTCGCACGCCCGTCTGACCTACAACAAGGTCAGCGCGATGCTGGAAACGCCGAAAGCTACCGAAGCGCGCAAATTGCGTGGCGAATACACCGACGTCGTGCCGCACCTCAAGCAGCTCTACGCGTTGTACAAAGTATTGCTGGCTGCCCGTCATGTGCGTGGCGCGATCGATTTCGAGACCCAGGAAACCCGGATCATCTTCGGCTCGGAGCGCAAGATTGCCGAAATCCGTCCGACCGTGCGCAACGATGCGCACAAGCTGATCGAGGAATGCATGCTGGCGGCCAACGTCGCCACCGCCGAATTCCTCAAGAAGCACGAAATTCCTGCGTTGTATCGCGTTCACGCCGGCCCGCCGCCAGAGCGTCTGGAAAAGCTGCGCGCTTTCCTGGGTGAGCTCGGCCTGTCCCTGCACAAGGGCAAGGACGGTCCGTCGCCGAAGGATTACCAGGCCCTGCTGGCCAGCATCAAGGATCGTCCGGATTTCCATTTGATCCAGACCGTGATGCTGCGTTCCTTGAGCCAGGCGGTGTACAGCGCTGAAAATGACGGTCACTTCGGCCTGAATTACGAAGCCTATACCCACTTCACCTCGCCGATCCGTCGTTACCCGGACCTGCTCACGCACCGCGCGATCCGTAGCGTGATCCATTCCAAACACGACACCCCGCACGTTCGTCGTGCCGGTGCGATGACCATTCCCAAGGCGCGCATCTATCCGTACGACGAAGCGGCGCTGGAGCAACTCGGCGAGCAGTGCTCGATGAGCGAACGCCGCGCCGACGAAGCGACCCGCGACGTGGTGAACTGGCTCAAGTGCGAGTTCATGAAGGATCGCGTCGGCGAGTCGTTCCCGGGCGTGATCACCGCTGTGACCGGTTTTGGCCTGTTCGTCGAATTGACCGACATCTACGTCGAAGGTCTGGTGCACGTCACCGCGCTGCCGGGCGATTACTACCATTTCGATCCAGTGCATCACCGCTTGGCGGGCGAGCGTACCGGTCGCAGTTTCCGTCTTGGCGACACCGTTGAAGTGCGGGTCATGCGCGTTGATCTCGACGAACGCAAGATCGACTTCGAGATGGCGGAAAAAACCATCAGCGCGCCGATCGGTCGCAAGAAACGTGGCGCCGAAACTGCTGCGCCTGCTGCCAAGGCTTCGGAAGAAAAGGCTCCAGCGAAAACCGCCAGCCGTCGTCCGGCCAAGGAAAAGGTTGCCGAAGCCTATCGCCCGAGCGATGCCGTGGCGAAAAACGCCGAGCTGCGCAAAAGCCGTGAATTGAAGAAGGCCTTGCTGGCCGATGCGAAAAACGGTGGTAAAGCGGCGTCCGGGGGAAAGACCGGGCGGTCGGCGTCTGACAGGGCGACCGACGGCAAGCCAGCCAAGCCGAGCAAACACCGTAAGGGCCCGCCAAAAGCGGGTTCCGCTCCAGCCAAAAGCGGCGGGGCGCGTAAACCGAAGGCGAAGTCATGAGTCAGTTGGAAAAAATCTACGGCGTTCACGCGGTAGAAGCGTTGCTGCGTCACCACCCCAAACGCGTCAAGCAGATCTGGCTGGCGGAAAGCCGCAACGATCCGCGCGTGCAGACGCTGGTCGAACTGGCCAACGAAAACCGTGTGCAGGTCGGCCAGGCCGAGCGTCGCGAAATGGACGCCTGGGTTGAGGGCGTGCATCAGGGTGTGGTCGCGGAAGTCAGTCCGAGCCAGGTCTGGGGCGAGGCAATGCTCGACGAGTTGCTCGATCGTACTGAAGGCGCGCCGCTGTTGCTGGTACTCGACGGCGTGACCGATCCGCACAACCTCGGCGCCTGCCTGCGTTCGGCCGATGCGGCCGGGGCGCTGGCGGTGATCGTGCCGAAAGACAAGTCGGCCACGTTGACCCCGGTTGTGCGTAAAGTCGCCTGCGGAGCAGCGGAAGTGATTCCATTGGTGGCCGTGACCAACCTGGCACGCACGCTGGAAAAGCTTCAGCAGCGCGGCCTCTGGGTAGTCGGCACGGCCGGTGAAGCCGAGGTCAGCATTTATGACCAGGACCTGACCGGCCCGACCATCCTGATCATGGGCGCCGAAGGCAAAGGCATGCGTCGCCTGACCCGTGAGCATTGCGACTATCTGGTAAACCTGCCGATGGCCGGCAGCGTCAGCAGCCTCAACGTCTCGGTCGCCACCGGCGTGTGCCTGTTCGAGGCCCAGCGCCAGCGCGGGGCGAAGGCCAAGGCTGCCGCGAAAAAATAAGCTTCACGCAATCAATTGTAGGAGTGAGCCTGCTCGCGATAGCGGAGTTACATTCAGCACATAAGTTGAATGTTGCACCCTCATCGCGAGCAGGCTCACTCCTACATTGCTTTGCGCCAAGGCGAAGATCGGTGGTTGTTCAAATAATCACCAATTGCCTTGCGCCCCCGCAGTCCCTTCTCTACAATTGCGCCCCTTGCTGTGACGGCAGGCACGCATGTGCCCCGCGCCAGCAAGTCCATAAGTGTCATTCACTCCTTGTCTGACCGTTTTTGAGCGGCAGGCTACAACCCGTAAGGAGCATTCATGCGTCATTACGAAATCATCTTTCTGGTCCACCCGGATCAGAGCGAGCAAGTCGGCGGCATGGTTGAGCGTTACACCAAGCTGATCGAAGAAGACGGCGGCAAAATCCACCGTCTGGAAGACTGGGGCCGTCGTCAACTGGCCTACGCAATCAACAATGTTCACAAGGCTCACTACGTGATGCTGAACGTTGAGTGCACTGGCAAGGCCCTGGCCGAGCTGGAAGACAACTTCCGCTACAACGATGCAGTGATCCGTAACCTGGTCATCCGTCGCGACGAAGCCGTTACCGGCCAGTCCGAGATGCTCAAGGCTGAAGAAAACCGCAGTGAGCGCCGTGAGCGTCGCGACCGTCCTGAGCACGAAGGCGCCGAAGGCACCGACAGTGATGACAGCGACAACAGCGATAACGCTGACGAGTAATCCACGGACCTTATTAAGGAGCCTATCAAATGGCACGTTTCTTCCGTCGTCGTAAATTCTGCCGCTTCACCGCTGAAGACGTGAAAGAGATCGATTACAAAGATCTCAACACTCTGAAAGCCTACGTATCCGAGACCGGCAAAATCGTTCCAAGCCGCATCACCGGTACCAAAGCTCGTTATCAGCGTCAGCTGGCCACCGCTATCAAGCGCGCCCGCTTCCTGGCCCTGCTGGCCTACACCGACAGCCACGGCCGCTGAGACCGGGCAGTCGACAAGTAGCAAAGGATTGAATGCATGCGCGCCTTAGCTGAGTTCATCATGCGAGGCCGAATGCAGGCCACTCTCGTGGTGGCCGGATGTGCAACATTGCCGTTGTTGTATTGGTTGGGTGCTGCCGCCGGGAGCCTTGTGCTGCTGCGGCGCGGATTGGCGGACGCCCTTGGCGTTCTGTCCCTGGGACTGCTGCCAGCCTTGATCTGGTGGCTGTATGCCGACGACCCACGGGCACTTCTGGTGCTGCTGGGGTCTGCGGTGCTTGCGTTGGTTTTGCGCGCAAGCGAATCCTGGGTCCGTACGCTGCTGGTCAGCGTAGTGATCGGAGTGGTGTTTTCAGTGGTGCTCGGGGTCGCGTTTGCGGCCCAGATCGAGATGCTCGCACAGGCCCTTATAAAGGTCATGCCGGCGCTTCTCGGTGAGACCTACAAGCAATTGTCGGTCGATGAGCAAGCGCGTTTCGCGTCCCTGATTGCACCGGTCCTGACCGGACTGATTGCGGCCTTGTTGCAGATCGTCAGCGTGCTGAGCCTGATTGTCGGGCGGCATTGGCAGGCGTTGTTGTACAACCCGGGTGGTTTCGGTCGCGAGTTTCGCGCCATCCGCATCCCGCTGGGGCCGGCGATGTTACTGCTGGCGTTGATGCTTCTGGGCCCGAATCTCGGTGCACAGATGGCCATGTTGACGCCGTTGTGCAGTGTACCGCTGGTGTTCGCCGGGCTGGCCCTGATTCATGGGCTGGTCGGGCAGAAGCGACTGGCCGGTTTCTGGCTGGTGGGGTTGTACGTCACGCTGCTGTTGTTCATGCAGCTGATCTATCCGTTGCTCGTGGTTCTGGCCATTGTCGACAGCCTGATTGATTTTCGCGGTCGTCACGTGTCGAAAGACACCGACAGCGCGAACGGTGAAGGTTAAAAGTTAGAGGATTTTCACATGCAACTGATCCTTCTGGAAAAAATCGCCAACCTGGGCAACCTGGGCGACAAAGTAAACGTTAAGGCCGGTTACGGCCGTAACTACCTGCTGCCTTTCGGCAAGGCTACCGCTGCGACCGCTGCCAACCTGGCTGCGTTCGAAGAGCGTCGCGCCGAGCTGGAAAAAGCTGCCGCAGACCGTAAGGCATCGGCTGAAAGCCGTGCTGCCCAACTGGCCGAGCTGGAAGTGACCATCACTGCCACCGCTGGCGACGAAGGCAAGCTGTTCGGTTCGATCGGTACTCACGACATCGCTGACGCACTGACCGCTTCCGGCGTTGAAGTGCAGAAGAGCGAAGTTCGTCTGCCGAACGGCACCATCCGCAACGTGGGTGAATTCGACGTGGCCGTGCACCTGCACGCCGAAGTTGAAGCCACCGTACGCGTTGTCGTGGTAGCAGCTTAAGCAACATCGATCGGCTGGCGGCTTGTCCGTCAGACGGTTAACATCGGGCACGATCCTGTTTACAGGTCGTGCCCTTTGTCTTTCTGAATTCCCCGCTTTTCACTAATACTCAAGTGGCCATGAACGATATCTCCGCTCCCGAGCAATACGATCTGCAAACCGCTGCCCTGAAGGTGCCGCCGCATTCCATCGAGGCCGAACAGGCCGTACTCGGTGGTCTGATGCTGGACAACAACGCCTGGGAACGCGTGCTCGATCAAGTCTCCGACGGCGATTTCTATCGACATGACCACCGCCTGATCTTCCGTGCCATCGCCAAACTGGCCGATCAGAACTCGCCGATCGACGTCGTGACCCTTGCCGAGCAATTGGACAAGGAAGGTCAGACGTCGCAAGTCGGCGGCCTCGGCTATCTTGGCGAACTGGCGAAAAACACGCCGTCCGTCGCCAACATCAAGGCCTATGCGCAGATCGTCCGCCAGCGTGCGACGTTGCGCCAACTGATCGGGATCAGCACCGAGATCGCCGACAGCGCCTTCAACCCGGAAGGCCGTACTGCCGAAGAAATCCTCGACGAAGCCGAACGGCAGATCTTCCAGATCGCCGAAGCGCGGCCGAAGACCGGCGGCCCGGTCGGCGTCAACGAGCTGCTGACCAAGGCCATCGACCGCATCGATACCCTGTTCAACACCGCAGACGCGATCACCGGCCTGTCCACCGGCTACACGGATCTCGACGAGAAAACCAGCGGCTTGCAGCCGTCCGACCTGATTATCGTCGCCGGCCGTCCGTCGATGGGTAAGACCACCTTCGCAATGAACCTGGTGGAAAACGCCGTGTTGCGCAGCGAGAAAGCGGTGCTGGTCTACTCCCTCGAGATGCCAGGCGAATCGCTGATCATGCGTATGCTGTCGTCGCTCGGCCGGATCGACCAGACCAAGGTGCGTTCCGGTCAGCTCGAAGACGATGACTGGCCGCGCCTGACTTCGGCCGTCAACCTGCTCAACGATCGCAAACTGTTCATCGATGACACCGCGGGTATCAGTCCTTCGGAAATGCGGGCGCGAACCCGGCGCCTGGTGCGTGAGCATGGCGACGTCGGTCTGATCATGATCGACTACCTGCAACTGATGCAGATCCCCGGGTCCAGCGGTGACAACCGAACCAACGAGATCTCCGAGATTTCGCGATCGCTGAAAGCGCTGGCCAAGGAATTCAACTGCCCGGTAGTCGCCCTGTCGCAGCTCAACCGTTCCCTTGAACAACGTCCCAACAAGCGCCCGGTGAACTCCGACTTGCGGGAATCCGGAGCGATCGAGCAGGACGCCGACGTGATCATGTTCGTTTACCGTGACGAGGTGTATCACCCGGAAACCGAGCACAAGGGCATCGCCGAAATCATCATCGGCAAGCAGCGTAACGGTCCGATCGGGTTCATTCGGCTGGCGTTCATCGGCAAGTACACGCGTTTTGAAAACCTTGCGCCTGGCAGCTACAACTTCGACGACGACGAGTGACAGCAGGCCGAAATCGATCGGCCCGCTGTCACGCTGCACCGCTTACCCAGTCGCGCCGCTTGGTCCCGGACTTTCATCCGCAGGCGTGCCGTCGACAGCAGGTGCCTCGATGGTCGCTCGGGGCTGCAGTTCCTTGCGCGTCAGCGTTTGAATCAAAGTCGCTTCGACAATCGCCAGCTGCGCCGTCACATCATCGGTTTTTGATCTGTATTGAGCGTCGGTCAGCAGGCGTTGCGCTGACTGGCTGTCCAGCATCTCTTGCCGATCCTGAAACGGCTGGCGGCTCGCATCGAATTGCGCCTGGTATTTGTGAACGATGAAGTCCTGCCAGAAATCCATCGATACCAGCGCCTGAAATTCTTCAGGCGAACCGTCCAGCGCAATGACCTTTTTATAAGCCACCTCCAGCATGGCCGGAGTCACCCCGGCCATGCCGATAAAAGTGAGGGATTGCGGTTGAAACGGTAATTGCAGCCGATCCTTGAGGCCAAAGCGATAAGCCATGGTCATTTCATGGGGATCGCGGATGCGCAGGCTGTGGCTGTTTCGCAGCTCCGGGGATGTTGCCGGATTGTCGATGATTGCCTTGCTCGACGCGATCTCTGCTGCCGCAATCTCGTCAACGTGCTTCAAACGAAACAATCCTTTGGACAATTCCACCAATGGCCCGCCCTGCAGGTCCTGTCTGGCCTGCACGCGAGCCTTGTGCGTCATGGCCAGCACCTGCAGGTCGGTGAACGTCGCTGCGGCGAGGTCAGTGCAACCGGCTTCGCATGCGCGAGCGAACAGCTCCCTGCGCAAGGTTCGCGACTGTTGATTATCTTGGCTGATGACATCGATCACGTCCCAGGCCTGGCGCCGGAAATCGGCGTGGTGAACGCGGCTTGCCAGGATGTTGAAGAAGCCGTCCGAGCCTTCATGTTCGCGCAATGTGCGCCATTGCGCATTTCTGCGGGAGACTTCATCGACGGTTAATCCCGCGGTCCATTGGGGGTCCGGTTCCATGTTGTTTCTTGTAATGGGGCGCCGGGTAACGGTGACAGACGTCGAGATCAGGTTGGATCTTCGGTTCAGTGGCGTTCTCGCCAGCCTCAGTCGCTCGCCGTAGGCTTGCAACTGCAGGCGGCTGGCGTCAGACAACGGGTTATTGCTCACCAGCGTGCCACTGTTGACCTGAACCGAATGCGCCAGGCGCTCGACGGCCACTGGGGTGACAAACTCAGGAATCGTGGTGATCTGATTGTCGCTCAGATCGATTCTGGTCAGCCTGGGTTGATCGAACAGGCCGGTCGGCCACTGTGAGATTCCGGTATTCGCCAGACTGGCTTCACGCATATCGGGGATCTGGCTGAAGTCCGGTAGCACGCCAAGATGCGGATTATTGTCTATCCAGAGTGCTCTGAGGGTAGTGCGTTCGGCCAGTATTTGCGCCGTTTCCGCGTTGAGTTCAAGTTGGTTGTTCTGCAAGAACAGCCGCGTCATCCCATGCATTTCGCCCACGGCCGGCGGTAAGTCCCCCAGCCCGTTGCTCGACATGTCGAGCCAGCGCACATGACGAAAGCGGGTGAGGAAACCTTCCGGAGACGCCGTCAGGCTCATTCCTCTCAACCGCAGTGAGCCAACGTGACTGAAGTCCATGCTCAGATCCGGCAGCGTCGGCAAGGTCAGGCCGCTCAAGTCAAGTTCCAGGCCAATTGGCGAGCCATCAAAGGCGTGCACCTGCGCCGTTTCACGCCGCCAGCAACTGATGATTCGATCTCGCGCGGTGGTGCGGTCATTGCGGGTCATGGCGTTGATTTGCAGTTCATTGGCACGCACGTAATGCTGCCTGTTGCCAGCGCCGGAAAACACCCAATCGTCGAGCTGGCCTTTCAGCTGTTCGAACTCTTGTTCCAGCGCGAGCAAGCGCGGGGCAACGGTGCCTCGGTCATGATTCCAGATGAATTCTCTGCACTCTTTAATGGTTTTGGCCGGATACAGAGTTCGATAGCGTTGCGCCCTCGAGTTTTCGCTATCGAACACGGCGGGGTGGGCGGGCTCCATCAGTTCGGGGTGAGATTCTTTGAGGCGCTTCCAGTAGCTGTCGAATTTTCGCCAGTACGCAGCCGGAAAGTCGTTGCCTTCTAGCCGCGTGACATTGTTGATTCGCGCGACAACGGACAGCGTCTCGGGTGTCGGGTTGAGGTTCGCCTGGGGAACCTCGCTCAAGCGATTGTCGCGCAGGTCCAGGCTGGTCAAGCCGGTTTTATCCAGCAGCCCGACCGGCCACTGATTGAGGCCGGTGTTTTTCAGGTTCAAGACCTGCAAGCCGGGCATGGCGCTGAAGTCGGGCACTGTACGCAGTTGGTTGTTGGACAGATCGATGTGTTTCAACTGATGCGATGCACTCACTGCCGAAGCGCTTTGCTCATCCAGCTTTATCCGGTTTGAACTCAGGTTCAGATGGCTGAGTTTGTCCAGCTCGGCAATCCTGGCGGGTAATTTTTCAAGGCCTGAGTGGACGATGGTCAGGCTTTGCAGATTGGGGCAGTTGGACAGCAGAGTAGTGGCCGTGTCCGACCAGATCACCGAGTCGAGTTCGAGGGTTCTGACGTGACTGAAGTCCACGGTCAGCAACGGCAGCGGGCCGTACATCGGTGGCAGTTTCAGCACGCCATCCGAGTCGCCGAGCCAGCAGCCTCTGATGATTCTCGCCAGGCGCGTTGCGTTGATCCTGTCCGGCCCCATGACGCTGGCCGGGCCGGGTTGACTGTCGGCTATATAGGCTTGCAGTTGCGTTTCCAGCAGTTCGAAACCGGCAATCCGTTGGGCTATCCGAGTCTCGGCGCCATCACCCAGGCCAATCAGATACTCCCTGGCGGCTTGCACATCCTTGTCCGGGTACATGCGTCGTACCATCGCTAATTCAGGAATTTCCCCATCCAGTCTGAACGCATCTGCACGAGAGTCAGTGCGCATCGATGGAAAATCGTTCGCCACACGCCGCCAGTACACTTCGAGGGTTCGCCAATAGCCGGCGGGGAAGGGGTTGCCTTCAATCAGGGTGACCGAGTTGATACGGGCGCTGGCCAAGAATTGATCGCTGGGCGGATTGAGGATCGCCTGGGGAATTTCGCGCAGTTGGTTGTTGCGCAGGTCGACCACCTGCAGTGCCCCCTGCTCGCGCAGACCGCTCGGCCAGCTCTGCAGTCCGGCGTTGCTCAGGTTCAATGACCGCAGTTGCGACATGCCGCTGAAGTCCGGCGTTTTTCCGAGCGGGTTACCCGATAGATCCAGTTGTTCGAGCTGGTGGAGCGCGCCGAGTTCTATCGCCGTTTGCTCACTCAGCTCGATGTGATTGGAATTCAGCTCCAGGGTTTTGAGACCGGACATCTTCGCAATGCCGGCGGGCAGCTTATCCAGAGAGGAGTGGGTCACCGAGAGTTTTTCGAGGTTGGGAAAACTGCCGAGGAAGGTGTTGGCGCTGTCAGTCCAGGCAAGCGCTTTCAACTCCAGCGTGCGTACATGGCTGAAATCGGCAGTCAGTGGGGCGAGGATTGCATCCCCCAGGTCAAGTTTCAGCGTCTCCCCGGTCTGGCGCTTCCAGCAGCGTTTGATTTCTTCGACCGCATGCTCCACCGCGGGGTGCACAGGGTCGGTGGCGGACTCTGGGGAAGTCTTCTTGATCCAGGCAGCGAGTTCTGCCTTGAGCAACGTGTATTCATTCTCGCGCTGGCTCAGAAAGCTGCTGACGTTTTCCCCCTTCGAGCGCAGAAGTCGAGTGATTCCCTCGCTGTCGAGTGCCGGAAAGAGCTTTCGTGCACGCGACTCAGGGGTACGCAAACGATTGACCGCCGTGGCAAGCCGTTGCAACAGGCCTGGGTGCGCGGGGGCGCCCGACTCGCTACGGAACATGCCGCCGGCACCGCCGACCTCGGTTCCCAGCCAGCCTTCGCGGGCATCGAAAATAATCGGTTCCGACCGCCCCGGACGCGTGGCGATATACGTATTGGCGCTGTCGCGGGCAACCGGATCCTGCGCACGGACGATACGCATCACCGTCGTCGACGGGGTTGACGCATCAACGTCGTGCAGCACTTGATAGCTGTGGTTGTCGATCACCGCATACAGTTTGCCGTTGAACCGGTGCAGACCATCGTTGCCGCTTTGCAAGCCGCTGAAGTCCAGCGGTGTACGGAATGCCTCCAGGCGGGTGGCCGACAACGCGATACCGATCGGTTCGAATTGTTCCAGCACATGCCAGACACCTGAACTGGAGTCGCGCAGCAGCACCGGGCCCGAGGGGCTGGACTCGCTGGGCCGTCTGGCTCTGTACAGTCCCGTTTCCGGATCCTTGCCGACCAGTACGACGCCACCGGGCACGTCGACGTACTGGCGGCCCTTGTGCGTTCTCAAACCGTCAACGTTGCGATCCGACAAGCCGCTGGCCGCGGGCACCCAGTAGTGCTCCAGGGACTGGCTTGCCCCATGCGCATTATCAATGGGCGACCCGGGCTGATGAACCGTGACGCCTGGTGCCGGCTCGATCGCGTCGATATCGGCTGGCGTTGGCAAGCGGCCCGGTCGTGATGACTGCCCACCGGGTATCGAGATCTCTGAAGCTGTGCGCAGTGGCAGGTCGAGACGCGGGGTGTCCACGTCTGGCACAGCGTTTTGCCGAACCGGGGGGTTGCCGGAACTGTTTCCTCTGGGAGGCGATTTAACGGGCATGTCTTTCTATCCTTGCAGGGTTTGCGCATCAGCCCGACTGAACGGGAACTGATGGCAGGGTCGGCGTCATTGCCTGATGGATGGTGTTGTCCTGAGTCCTTCACTCAGCCCTGGCGGGCACAGCAGCCGGGTTGGCCAGTGCAAATATTTTGCTCGCGGTCTTGCCATCGAAGGTCTGGCGCCAGATCGCCACGTGCGGCAAGCCGGCCTGTTCGTCGCGGCGCTGAGCGTCGATGCCGCGTCGGCTCTGTTCTAGGGTTTTAAGGTGGCCGCCCCGTGTGGTGAAACTCAGGGGCGGGGCGTCGCGCTGGTCATAGTGGAAATGTGCCTCCCACAGCGGTGCGTCATTGGCGCGATCAGTGATCGAATAAACGTCGAGAAACGACTTGCCCTTGCCTTTGCCCAACTGCTTGCGATCAACGGTTTTGCTCACGCTGACTTCGTCGGCATCCATCAGATAATTCAAACGCATGATGTCGAGCACGTCGCTGTTCTTGTACATGCGCACAAGAACGCTTCGGCCATGAGCTTCCAGTAACTTGGCAGCGGTTCGCAAACGCGCAGCCAGGTCGAGGATTTCGCGGTCACCGGGCGCGTCCTCATGGCCTTCCAGGCGTCTCGCCTGCTCGTTCATACGCTCGGTTTCTTTGCTCAGGTCTTCGACAATCTCGCTCGGATTGGCTTTTCTCGTTTCATCCACCCTGGCCTTGGCAACGTGTTGTTCGACATCGGTCAGTAACCGTTTCGCCTCGGCGACCAGATGGGGTCTTGGGGTGCTGGCGATAGGCGGTCGCACTGGCAACCATTCACCCTGTCTTTTTTCATAGCGGGCGGAGGGAGAGCCTGGGCGCAACGGGTCTGGAACCCTGACGATGACATTGCCGTCCTGAGCGGTTTCCGTTTCGCCGACCAGAACCCGGTAGGTGCCGTGTTGGCGGACCCGGAAAACTTTTCTCGGTGTCAGGGGGCGGGGACTTTCGGAAGGGTCGGGCTGCGCTGGCAGGAAATCGAAATCGATATCGTGGTCGATGTCGGGCAGTTCCCGATCGCGGCCGATCGATTCCAGAATGCCGCTGAGCCTGTTTTCGATCCGCGTCTCAAGTGGATCAATCAGATTGAGGATTTCCCTGAGATACCCGGCCTTCACAGCATCGGTGTCAGCGTTGGCGACCAGTTGCATTGCAAATCGGGACCTGTCCGCCCTGATCTGGTCAAGGCTCAAGAGCAGCGCCATCGGGTGCTCGTGTTGCGGAATGTTTTTCAGGTCTCCGGTGACCAGGTCGACACAGGAAAGCGATGGCATGGTGGTATTGGGCGAATGGTCTGGCGTGCCCGCATAAAGGTGTACGTAAAGGGTCAGCTTGTTGAAGTTGATGCGCTCGGCCGACGGTACTTGCTGCCTGATTTCTTCGAGTATCGGCTCCGCTCCAGGCGCGGCTTTTCTGATTTCTGCCAACACCACTTCACGTTCTTCGATAAACCTCAGTTTCTTGTTCAAGTGAGGAATGATCTTTTTGCAACTGTCGGCATCCAGCCTGGAAATCGTAGGCTTGACCCTCAGGTCCATGACCGCCATGAGCCGGTTGAGGAATTCGCCGCGTTCTATGCGGAAGGTGTGCAGTTCCTCCTTGAACAACCCGCCGGCTTTTGCAAGGACCAGCCATTTCCTGTTGAGCACCAGCGATTCCACGAAATCCGCCTGCTTTTGCACATGCTTGAGCAGGTGCACTTCAAGGCTCAGCAATTTTGCGTTTCGCTCTGCGCTGCCCTCTGGCAGTTTCCGGGTTTCTTCCCAGAGGGTGTTATGACGTGCCGACGAGTTGGTCAAATCGGTGTGGGCCTTGTGAAAAGGCTCATACATCTGCATCAGCGTATCTTTACTCAAGCGCGCAATCTCTGCGTCCTGAATGACTTTCTTCAGGTCTGGCAGGTGATAGACCCAGCGACTGCCGTCATCGCGCCTGACCGGCCGCGTCTCGGCGCTGCGGCTGGCCCGGTAGATGTTTGCGCTGTCGGCTGCCACGGGGTCTTTCTGGTTGACGATACGCCAGGCTTTTTGTGTCGCAGTGGAGGCGCTCACATCGTGCATGACCTGATAAACGTGATTGTGCAGGGTCAGGTATAGCCGACCCTCATGGCGCACCAACCCGTCGCTGTCGACCTTGGCGTCGGTGATAGGCACAGGCGTGTGAAACGTCTGCAGGTGAGTGTCGGCCAAGGTAACGGCGTCACCGTCGTTGAGCGAATGCCACAGTCCGCTGCCAGTGTCACGCAGCATGAGCGGACCCGAGGCAACCCGCTCGGCGGCGAGTTGGGCGCGGTAGAGGCCGGTCTGCGGATCGACTCCGACCAACACGATGCCGCCATCCGCGACATCGACGTATTCGCGTCCTTTGTACGTCCTCAAGCCCTCGGTATTGGCGAGGGACAAGCGTTCAGGAGCCGGGATTCGATAGCGCTCCAGCGATTGTGGCCCTGTGGCGCCCCTTTCTACCGAGCCCGTAGTCGCATGCGCGATGACGACTGGAGATTGTCTTGTCAGCTCAGGGCCGGCTGTGCCGTGAGTGCCGAGCGGCCGCACCGGAGGAGGGGTGGACAGGGACGGTTCAGGCTGCGTCCGTGGCGCTCGCCCGCTATGGCCTGGCTGCGGCGAATCCGGGCTGGTCGGAGGATTGACTTTGATGCTGCCCTTGGCGGGCTGTTTGGGTGACATTGCTTCATCCTTGAAGGGTTGTCACATCAGTCGGCACAGATGCTCGACTAATGGATGTTGTATTGGAGCGCTGATTTTTTTCACTGTGACGGGCTGTCAGGCGGGCTCGACGTGGTTGTAAGAGAAACCGACCATTGCCGTCGGAATTGGTTAATTTTTGTGCTATATTCCGCGCCCGCGATTTTTCACTTCAACACCGGTCGTCGACATGCAAGCAGCCAAGCCGTTATTTGACTATCCAAAATATTGGGCCGAATGTTTCGGGCCAGCGCCATTCCTGCCGATGAGCAGGGAGGAGATGGATCAGCTTGGCTGGGATTCGTGTGACATCATCATTGTTACCGGAGATGCCTACGTCGATCATCCGTCGTTCGGCATGGCAATCATCGGCCGGCTGCTGGAGTCGCAAGGCTTCCGCGTCGGGATCATCGCGCAGCCGAACTGGCAGTCCAAAGACGACTTCATGAAGCTCGGCGAGCCGAACCTGTTCTTCGGCGTCGCGGCGGGCAACATGGACTCGATGATCAACCGCTACACCGCGGACAAGAAAATCCGCTCCGATGACGCGTACACGCCCGGCGGCATGGCCGGCAAGCGTCCGGATCGCGCGAGCCTGGTCTACAGCCAGCGCTGCAAGGAAGCCTACAAGCACGTGCCGATCGTGCTCGGCGGCATCGAAGCCTCGCTGCGCCGCATCGCCCACTACGACTATTGGCAGGATCGCGTGCGCAACTCGATCCTGATCGACGCCAGCGCCGACATTCTGCTGTACGGCAACGCCGAGCGGGCCATCGTTGAAGTCGCCCAGCGGCTGTCGTGGGGTCACAAGATCGAAGACATCACCGATGTCCGCGGCACTGCGTTCATCCGTCGCGACACGCCGCAGGGCTGGTACGAAGTCGACTCCACGCGCATCGACCGTCCGGGCAAGGTCGACAAGATCATCAACCCGTACGTCAACACACAAGACACCCAGGCCTGCGCCATCGAGCAGGAAAAAGGCCCGGTCGAAGATCCGCAGGAAGCCAAGGTTGTGCAGATCCTCGCCAGCCCGCGCATGACCCGCGACAAGACCGTGATCCGCCTGCCGTCGATGGAGAAGGTGCGAAACGACCCGGTTCTGTACGCCCACGCCAACCGCGTGCTGCATTTGGAAACCAACCCGGGCAACGCCCGTGCGCTGGTGCAGAAGCATGGCGAGGTCGATGTCTGGTTCAACCCGCCGCCGATTCCGATGACCACCGAAGAAATGGACTACGTGTTCGGCATGCCGTACGCCCGGGTGCCGCACCCGGCGTACGGCAAGGAAAAGATCCCCGCCTACGACATGATCCGTTTCTCGGTGAACATCATGCGTGGCTGCTTTGGCGGCTGCACCTTCTGCTCGATCACCGAGCACGAAGGGCGGATCATCCAGAACCGTTCCGAAGAGTCGATCATTCGCGAAATCGAAGAGATCCGCGACAAGGTCCCGGGCTTCACCGGCGTCATTTCCGACCTCGGCGGCCCGACCGCGAACATGTACCGCATCGCCTGCAAGAGCCCGGAAATCGAATCCGCGTGCCGCAAGCCTTCCTGCGTGTTCCCCGGCATCTGCCCGAACCTGAACACCGACCACTCGTCGCTGATCCAGCTGTACCGCAGCGCCCGTGCATTGCCGGGTGTGAAGAAGATTCTGATCGCCTCCGGCCTGCGTTACGACCTCGCCGTCGAGTCGCCGGAGTACGTCAAGGAGCTGGTGACCCACCACGTCGGCGGTTACCTGAAGATCGCCCCGGAACACACCGAGGAAGGCCCGCTCAACCAGATGATGAAACCGGGCATCGGCAGCTATGACAAGTTCAAGCGCATGTTCGAGAAGTACACCAAGGAAGCGGGCAAGGAGCAGTACCTGATTCCGTACTTCATCGCCGCCCACCCGGGCACCACCGACGAAGACATGATGAACCTCGCGCTGTGGCTCAAGGGCAACGGCTTCCGCGCCGACCAGGTGCAGGCGTTCTACCCGTCGCCGATGGCCACCGCCACGGCGATGTACCACTCGGGCAAGAACCCGCTGCGCAAGGTCACCTACAAGAGCGACGGCGTGACCATCGTCAAGAGCGAAGAGCAGCGTCGCCTGCACAAGGCGTTCTTGCGTTACCACGATCCGAAAGGCTGGCCGATGCTGCGTGAAGCGTTGGTGCGCATGGGCCGCGCCGATCTGATCGGTTCGGGCAAGGATCAGTTGATTCCGGCGCATCAGCCGACGACCGACAGCTACCAGAGCGCCCGTCGCAAGAACTCGACGCCGGCCGGCAGCCACAAGGTCGCCAAAGAGAAGACCACCAAGATCCTCACCCAGCACACCGGCCTGCCGCCGCGTGCCAGTGATGGCGGTAATCCGTGGGACAAGCGTGAACAGGCCAAGGCTGCGGCATTTGCCCGCAACCAGCAGGCGGCCAAGGAGCGCAAGGATGCGGCGAAGGGCAAAGGACCGAAGCCGACGCGCAAGCCGGTCGTGCCGCGCTAAATACTGCTTAAGCTGAACAGAACGCCAACCTTCGGGTTGGCGTTTTGCATTTCTGTCGTTGGATTTATTCAGGCCCCAAGATCCATCCCCCTCACCTGATCTGGCTTAATGATTCTGGACACTCCTAAAGGGCGGTAATCTACGCCCATAG